>CAYUYD010000013.1:0-11405 GCA_964449105.1 uncultured Planctomycetaceae bacterium
ATTATTTAGACATTAGACATTGACCATTAGACATTTTCAGTGTATGCTTTAATTTCGATCCCTTGGGGACGGGTCTAGAATGGATGCGCGATTTATGAAACGGCTGCTAACTGCCCGTCAGGTCGAAAACGCACTCAACCGCCTTTATCGGCTCGTCGAATCCTGTTTAAGCGAGGAGAAATCCCTGGCCGTTATCGGTATCCGCACGCGCGGTGAGACGCTGGCCCGTCGGATAGTCGAGCGCCTGCGGACCGGGCGGAATGAACCCATAGATTACGGCGTGCTCGACATCACCTTCTACCGGGACGACCTGTCGCTTCGCAAAGGCATGCCGCTTGTCCGCGCCACCGAAATCAACTTCGACCTGGACGGTAAGATTGTGCTTCTGGTCGATGACGTGCTTCATACAGGCAGAAGCGTCCGCGCGGCGATGGACGCGCTGGTGGATTTCGGCCGGCCAAAGGCAATCCGCCTCGCCATCCTGATAGACCGCGGAGGGCGCGAACTTCCCGTCGCTGCCGATTATATCGGCTCGGTCATCAAGTCGCCCGAAAAGGCCCGCATCCAGGTCCATCTGAAAGAACAAGACGGCGACGAAGGCGTCTTCCTCGTCGAAGACGGCGACAAAAAAGCCGCTGCAAAAAAAACATAGCAGGAAATGACTAAAGCAACGGGTCAATTCGTCTGGAAAAGCAAACACCTCGTCGGGCTGGATGAACTGTCTGCCGAGGAAATCACCTTCATTCTCGACACGGCGGAGAGTTTCCGCGAGGTTTCCACGCGGTCGATAAAGAAGGTTCCCGCCCTTCGTGGCAAGGTGGTGGGGCTGCTGTTCTTCGAGGACAGTACGCGGACGCGGATGAGTTTCGAGTTGGCGGCATCGCGCCTGTCTGCCGATACGGTGCTTCTGACCTCCAAAGGCTCTTCCGTCGCCAAGGGCGAGACGACGCTGGATACGGTGCGGAACGTCGAGGCGATGGGTGTGGACATCTTCGTCATCCGCCACAGCCAGAGCGGTGCGCCGCACATGCTGGCGCGGAAGGTTTCGGCCTCGATTGTCAACGCCGGCGACGGTTCGCACGAACATCCGACACAGGCCCTTCTGGACATCTTCACCATCCGCCGGCGGCTTGGCGGCGTCGCAGGGCTTAAGGTCGCCATTGTCGGCGACATCGCCCATTCGCGCGTCGCACGAAGCAACATCATAGGCCTGCGGAAACTGGGGGCCGACGTCGTCGTCGTGGGGCCGCCGACGCTCGTGCCGACCGCTATCGCCGCGATGGGATGCAAAATATCTCACAGCCTCGACGAGGTGCTCGGCGAGGTGGACGTGATAAACATGCTGCGGATACAGTTCGAGCGGTTCGGCAGCGGCCTGTTTCCCTCGGTCCGCGAGTACAGCCGGCTTTACGGTCTGGACGCCGAGCGCCTCGCCCGCTGCCGGAAGGACGTGCTGATTATGCACCCCGGTCCGATAAATCGCGGCGTGGAAATCACCTCCGAGGTCGCCGACGGACCTAACTCCTGCATCCTCCAGCAGGTAGCCAACGGCCTGGCAGTCCGCATGGCCGTACTGTACCTCGTAAGCCAGGCGGCAAAATGAACGGAGAATCCAACATGAATCGGAAACTTGTGTTTGTTCTGATAGTGATTATTGCTGTGTTGAGTATTCCCGCCTATGTCGGCATCAGAGCATTCACGTATTCCAACCCTTACAAGGATAGAAAAGAGAAGTTGCAGGCCGATTTCTCCAGTTTCCCCGCGTATCCTGGAACGACGTGTATCGAGAATAAAAATTCCGGAGAGGGCGGCGGACAAATGTCTGCTCCTCCTTTTTGCAAGAGAATAAAACTCCTTTATGGTCATAGGATCGTGCTTGACGTTACTTCACTGGCACCGGATCAGATGGACCTCCTAAAAATTCACGATTTTTACTATGAATGTTTGAAGTCAGCCGGCCTAAACCTCGGCGGTTTTTCTTATGTTTCAGGTGACTCGCCGGGGCTCAATCCACGAAATGATTTACATGGACGTGACACCATCATAATCATAGAGAATTTTGGGGCCAAAAAAGACGGCAAAGATCTCTTGCACTTGTTCTTTTTCGTTTACGTTGACAATGTAACTGAACCTACAAAGTAGCGTGATTGACCAAGCGGCAGGTACGAGGGCCACGCATGGAAGTACCGGAGGGCCTGTGAATAAGCCGCGGAGCGGTGGTCGTGAAGGCCCGAAGGGCCGGTCAGAAGTTAGCCGGGGGCGTAAGCCCCCGGAAACCGGTCGCCGGAGTACAGAGGCCCGAAGGGCCGACAGAAGGAAAACGACGATGTCCTATACGAGCCTGTTTTACCACATCGTCTTCTCGACGAAGGATCGCCGACCTTTTCTTTCGGACGATACGCTGTCCAGGACATGCCCTTACATGGGCGGCATCGCCCGCAAATTGAAGTGCCAACTACTCCTGGCGAACGGAGTGTCCGATCACGTCCACTTGGCCGCGGTGGTTCATCCAACCGTCGCAATTGCGGATTTTATCGGAAAGGTCAAGTCCAATTCCAGCGGCTGGATTCACGAAACCTTTGCTGATTTGCGGGATTTTGACTGGCAGGACGGTTATGCGGCGTTCACTGTATCGCCATCCGTTATG
Organism: uncultured Planctomycetaceae bacterium; assembly: GCA_964449105.1. GTDB lineage: Bacteria > Planctomycetota > Phycisphaerae > SM23-33 > SM23-33 > JAUWNJ01. Next base: position 2,648 of record CAYUYD010000013.1, read on the forward strand.
CCCAAGGTCAAAGAATACATTCGCTCGCAACCAGAGCACCACAAGAAGATGACTTTCCAGGAAGAACTGATTGCGCTTCTGAAGAAGCACGACATTGAGTATGATGAAAAGTACATTTGGGCGTAGGCTTCTGTCGCCCCTTCGGGGCTGGTCTGTTTGGTGACCCCGATACCGGGGGCTTACGCCCCCGGCTAACATCTGATCGGCCCTTCGGGCCTAAAGAAGAAATGGACGAATTCAATCCTGAAAACGGAACGACTGACTTCGGGCCTGGAAGGAGACAATTGGCCCTCGGGGCTGGAAAGGGAGCGACCGGGATTAGGAATAGATTCCGAATGGGCGCAAAAAAAGGGACTGGCGACTCCGAAGAGTCCATCGGCCAGACGTAGGTCTGACAACCACTCCCTTATGCCATTCATATTATTCGGCATAACGTCGGCGAACGCAAGAAATAAAAGCCCGAAAGGCTATTGAGCCCTGTAAAAGTAACATTCATTCGCACACCTGCCCGAACGCCCGTTTTTCGGGCCTCTGGCAAGGTTTCCGGATGAACATTACTAATGCAGGCTTCAATAATCGGGAGTCAGCCGCGAAGCGGCGATTGCAGAGGCCCGAAGGGCCGGTCAGAAGTTAGCCGTGGGCGTAAGCCCACGGAAACCGGTCCCCGGAATGTAGAGGCCCGAAGGGCCGACAGAAAATCTGCTCCGCTGATGGGAAAATTATGAACGACATCCTTATACAAAACGGTCGCGTGATTGATCCGGCCAACGGGCGAGATGAGATTGCCGATGTTGCCGTCGCCAAAGGCAAAATCATCAAGGTCGGAAATGTTGCGGGTGAGGCCAAAGAGGTAATCGACGCCAAGGGGAAAATTGTCTGTCCTGGCCTGATTGATATTCACGTCCACTGCCGGGAACCGGGGCACGAAGAGGAAGAGACCATCGCCACAGCCGCCGCCGCTGCGGTGGCGGGCGGTTTTACCACCATCTGCGCGATGCCCAACACGCATCCGCCGATAGACGACGAGACGGCAGTCCAGTACGTCCTCCAGCGAGGCGCCAAGGCCGGTCTGGCTCGCGTCCTTCCGGTCGGGTGCATCACCAAGGCGCGCGAGGGAAAGGAACTGGCCGAGATCGGAATGATGCTGTCTGCCGGCGCTGTCGCCTTCAGCGACGACGGCGACGGAGTGTCCTCGACGACCGTGATGTACCGCGCCCTCCAGTACGCCGGAATGCTCGACGTTGCGCTGATGCAGCACTGCCAGGACTCGGACCTTTCCGGCGGCGCGATGAACTCCGGGGCAGTAGCCGTCCGCCTTGGCCTGCGCGGAATCGCATCGGCAGGGGAAGAACTGATGCTCCAGCGCGACCTCGTCCTGGCCGAACGAACGGCGGCTCGGTACCACGTTCAGCACGTCTCCTCGGCGTGGTCGGTAGAGTTGATTCGTCAGGCCAAGGCGCGCGGCGTCCGCGTAACGGCAGAGGCCACGCCGCACCACCTGCTGCTGACCGACGCCGCCTGCGTATCCTTCGACCCGGTCTTTAAGGTCAACCCGCCTCTGCGCAGCGCCGCAGACGTCGAAGCCGTCCGCGCCGGCGTTGCCGACGGGACGATAGACTGCCTGGCCACCGACCACGCGCCGCAATCGGCGGAGGAAAAAGAACTGGAGTTCGCCCTGGCGCCGTTCGGGATGATTTCCCTCGAATGCGCCGTCGGGCTGTATGCCAAGGCGCTGATCGACACCGGTCTGCTGGACTGGCCCGGACTGATTGCGAAATTGACGGTCAATCCCGCCGGCGTCATCCACAGCAAAGGCGGAACGCTGACCGTCGGCGCCGACGCCGACGTAACAATAATAGACCCGAAGAAACGCTGGACCGTCCGGGCCGATAAGTCCTGCTCCAAAAGCCGAAACTGCCCGTACGACGGATGGAAGTTGAAGGGAAAACCCGCCGTCACCATCGTCAGCGGACAAATTAAGTACACCGCCTGATTGCGGCGGTCTCATTTTGGCGATATTATAAAGACCATGCCATTTCTGATTGACGGGAACAATCTGATGTACGCACTGCGCGACGTGGGCCTGGAGGTCGGCCGGGGCGGTCTGTGCAGGCTTATGGGGAAGTTTGCCTCGTCAAAAAAAGACGAGAAGGTTCGCGTGGTTTTCGACGGCGCGCCGCCCTACGGCCCGCTGGCCGAGCAGATCCATGACGAGCGAATCGACGTAAAATATGCCGTCGGTCGAACCGCCGATGACGTGATCATTGAATACATTTCCGCCGACAGCGCGCCGCGCCGTCTGACGGTTGTCAGCACCGACCGCGAAATTCGCACCGCCGCGCGCCATCGGCGATGTAAAACAGAAACCAGCGAAGATTTCGCAAAAACGCTGGTGCGGATGCTGGAGCGTTCCAGACAGACCTCGCCCCGACAAAGCACCGAACCGCCGGAAAAACGCGTCGGACTGACGCCGGAGCAAACCCGCGCCTGGCTAAGGGAATTGAGCGTCGAAGAAGAGAATCTTGACGCAAGGGAGGACATGCTATGACCAGATCGCCTCGTGAACGTCGCGCCTGCAGGCGTTTCGACCTGACCTGCCCGGTTGTCGTTACCGACAGTGCGGGCAACGAACTGCTGAAAACGAAGACGCTGAACCTCTCCGACGGAGGGGTGCTGCTGACTGTGCCGATAAAGCAGACCATCCCGCTTGGCCAATACGTCCACGTGGACGTGCGGCTGCCGAGATCGACGGCAAACACCTTCATGTTCGAAAATATCTCCTCCGAAGCCAACATCCTCCGCCACGAACCGATGATCGAGCACTCCAGCATCGCCACCGCGCTGACGTTCACCAAGCCGCTGAAACTGCAACTGGAAGCGTGAGCAGGCGTTGGGCGAGCAACAAGTTGCTCGCCCAAACGACGCCTCCAGCGCCACCGGCAATCCTTCGGGCCACAGGCGCAGCCGCTCTTTCAACTTTGCTTGATCCCCGTGATCGAGTCTTTCTCTGACGACGACCTGTCCGTCCATGCTGCGGAGGGTTACATCGCGGAACTTATAGTGGACGTCCATTCCGCCGGATGCTACATTCTCATGCGTCTTTTTCATGGCTGCTCTCCTTTCGGAGTCTTTCGAGGTTAGAAAAATAACCTCCCGAAAGAATAGGCTATCGGAAGCAGCCTTTCATGGGATTACGGCTGGCAGTTGATGGAGCGAACCGTCATGATTGCAAGTTGGTCAAGGCGACATTGGAGAGTATCCACGTGGAACGGCCTGAGTCTACGGCTACGGCTTAAACGCAGAAAGAAGTAGTCCACGGATTACACGGATTACACAGATTAGAACAAGTAGTCCACGGATTACACGAATTACAGAAACGGATGAGTAATTTACGAAACAATCGCCTGGTTAAGACGTTTTCGGAACTTCGCGCATCCGGCAGGAAGACGTTGATGCCTTTTCTGACGGCTGGTTATCCGGACCTGGAGACGACCGCGGCGCTGCTGAAGGATTTTGAAGGCAGGGGTGTGCGGATTGTGGAACTGGGGATTCCCTTTTCCGACCCGATTGCCGATGGGCCTACGATTCAGGCCTCTTATACAGAGGCCCTTGCCGGCGGAGTTACCAGCGAAAAGATATTCGATATGGTCCGCTCATGCCGTAGCGGCGGTGGGAATCTGGCGATGGTGGCGATGGTCAGTTACTCCATCGTTTTCAAGCATGGCGTGGAGGATTATTTGGCCGCCGCTGCCGGTGCGGGTTTTGACGGGCTTATCATACCCGACCTGCCGCTGGAAGAGGCCGGCGAATTGGAGCCATTGGCCGCTTCGGCGGGCCTGGCCAACGTTATGCTGATTGCCCCGACGACCCCGCCGGACCGCAGGCTCGAAATCGCCCGCCACTCGCGCGGGTTCATCTATTTCATCTCGATCGCCGGCATCACGGGCGAGCGCGCCCGCCTGCCGGAGGAATCCATCCGGGCCGTCGCCGAACTCCGTAAACACACCGACACGCCCGTCTGCGTCGGCTTCGGCATCTCCAACGCCGAGACGGTCGCCCACGTCTGCGAGGTCGCCGACGGCGCCATAGTCGGCTCAGCCTTCATTCACCGGATTACCGACGCACAAGCCGCCCCCCTCGACGAACTGGTCAAAAAGGTCGGCGATTTCGTGAGCGAACTGCTGAAACCGATTCTTTAGCAGGGATGCACGGGATACAGGGGATGATGTTTTAATAGAAAAAAAACAAAAAAATCTTTATCCCTTGCATCCCCTGTATCCCTGCTAATCTTTTCCCGCCGGTTGGGGCGTTGCGGGTTGGAGTTTGATGACTTTTCCCATTTTTCGCCAGCGGTCGTAGCGTTTTTCCAGGAGGGCGTCGATGTTGAACCGACGGAGGTCGCGGAGTGTGCGGATGAAGTATCTTTCGACGTTGGCGGCGGCTTCTGCCGGGTCGCGGTGCGCCCCGCCGAGCGGTTCGCCGACGACCTCGTCGATAACGTCCAGCCCCATAAGGTGTCGTGATGTTAGTTTCATTGCCTCGGCGGCTTCGGCTGCCTTTTCGCCGGTCTTCCACAAAATGGCGGCACATCCTTCCGGGCTGATGACGCTGTAGTAGGCGTGTTCGAGCATCGCCATGCGGTCGCCGACGCCGATGCCCAGCGCTCCGCCCGAACCGCCTTCGCCGATTACCAGGCAGGCTATCGGCGTTCGCAGGCGGCTCATCTCGCGGAGATTTGTCGCAATGGCTTCGGCTACGCCGCGCTCCTCGCTCTCGACGCCCGGATATGCGCCCGGCGTGTCTATAAGGGTAACGACCGGAAGGGCGAACTTCTCGGCCAGTTTCATCACTCGCAGGGCCTTGCGATATCCTTCCGGATGCGCGCATCCGAAGTTGCATTTGATTTTCTCGTTGGTATCTCTGCCTTTGTGTTGGGCGATGATTACTACTTTTTCGGCGGCTATCCGACCCACTCCGCATCGGATGGCGCGATCGTCGCCGAATGTGCGGTCGCCGTGCAGTTCGACGAATTCCTTGACGATTCGCTCAATGTAGTCGCCTGCCAGGGGTCGGCGGGGATGGCGGGCGACCTGTACGGTCTGCCAGGCCGAAAGGTTGCTGTAGGTCTTCTTCAGTTGCGTAAGGTATTGGGCGCGGAGTTTGCGAATTTCGCTGCTGTGGTCTCGACCAGTGGAGGCCTGGTCTGCCTCCAGTTCGGCGATATGGCGCCGGTTGGCGGCCAGGGGCTTCTCGAAGTCGAGCAGGTACTCGCTATCGCCGTTTTTTAAACCGTTCAGACCGGGCGGCATGATTCAATCCCATCAACTCACCTGGTACGAACATCAGGCTTGGATGAACATATCCCATAATACCAAACAAGGACGCTTTCCGGCGCCCTTTCAACGTTCCCTTGCAATAACAACAGGATAATAAGCCCATTTGCCGGAATAAGCAAGAAAAATTTGACCCGCAGGGGAGCATCCGACAGAATTAACTATCCAGCTGGGTGGCCGTATGGCCACAAAGGACACAAAGAGCACAAAGGGATAAAAACAAATTTTTTCTTCGTGCTCTTTGTGTCCTTTGTGGTTAATTCTATTGGAATCTATATGAAAAAACCAATTTTCAAAAGGGTAACGGTTGTCGGAGTCGGCCTTCTGGGCGGTTCGATTGGTCTTGCGGTCAAGGCCGCCGACGAGCGGATCGCCGTTGTCGGCGTAGGCCGGCGTTCCTGTTCGCTGGATCGCGCCCTGGACGCCGGTGCGATTGATGAGGCTACGCTTTCGACTGCCGACGGTGTCGCCGGCGCCGACATGGTTGTGTTGGCTGCGCCGCTGGGTGCTTACGAGGGGCATCTGCTGGAGATGCGCGACGCCCTTTTCCGCGGCGCGGTCGTTACCGATGTCGGCTCGACCAAGGCTGTCGCTGTCCGCCTGGCAGAGGGTATTTTAGGCAAGGGCGGGCCTTTTATCGGAAGCCACCCGATGGCCGGTTCGGAACGCCGCGGCGTGCAGTTCGCCAGGGCGGACCTGTTCGCCGGCGCGACCTGCATCGTTACGCCGACCGCCCATACCCGACCGGCTGCGATGCGCAAGGCGCTGCAGTTCTGGAAAATGCTTGGCGGCAGGACCGTCCGAATGAGTCCTGCCTCTCACGACCGCGCGGTCGCCCGCGTTTCACACCTGCCGCACGTCCTGGCGGCGATAATCGTTACCGGTCAGAAAGTCGGCGAGCTGGCCCTGGCCGGGCGCGGGTTCCTCGACACCACACGGGTTGCCTCCGGCGACCCCTCCATGTGGCGAGACATCATCATGGCCAACCGCAAACCGCTGCTGAACGCAATCGACGCAGCCGATGAGCAACTGATGCGCTTCCGCGACCTGATCGACCTCGGCGACGCCGCTGGTATCGAGCGATACCTCAAAGCCGCCAAAAAACGCCGCGACGAACTGCTGGCCCAACGACTGCGACAGGAAGAGTAACCACGCTCCTATCGGGCAACGGTCTCGAAACATTCCGTCGGCGGTGTGGATAGAATCTTCCGGGCGGCCTGTTTTTTGATTCGCTCCAGTCCGGCATCGCCGCAGGAGACACCTCGGTTTTTCATCGCAAAAAACTCCGCAGGGATCAGTCCGTCTCGCAGGCGAAACGTCAGCGTTTTGCCCGTGGAGATGCGCCTGGCTGTGAAGGTGAAACTCGCCAGAGACATTTTCTTTTGCCCGGCCTTTGGGCGGGTGAGTTTCCTGCCGGCATACAGGTCGAGGACGTCCCAGACTCCTCGCATGGCCCCGGCCACCGATAGTTCAAAATCTTTCGCATCCGGCGTTTCGCCGGGGAAGAGCGCCCCTGTTGCGAAGCGTATCGCCTGATACCCCGTGGCTACGCCGACGCAAAGCCCGTCGTCGTGATCGTGGTCTTCAGGGGCCTTGTCGGTTTTGGCCGGCGTTGCGGAAGTTACCGCGCCGGTGTGGTCTTCGTGCTCGTGATGAAAATCCATCGCTTGCGAGAAGGTGATGGTCTGTACCTTCCCGCCAATCCGGCGAACGCGCAGCGGCTCGGTCTTTGCGCTTATTTGCTGAACGTCGGAAGGGTTGGCGCAGCCAGGCTGGACCAGAACGAAACCGGCTGCGCCCACGGCGGCGATAATCGTCAGTGTTGCAAGTTGTGTTTTTTTCATTTTATTCCTTTTCACTCCAGAAGGGGTCGAACCGCTTTTCGCGGCCGAACGGGATATCGCTTTGTTCCAGGCCCGCTACGTGCGAGTCGAGGAACACCACATTGGCTGAATCTTTGTGCCGAAAGTCGAGATTATCCTTCGGGCATCCGTGGTACAGCACTGTCCCGACTGTTGGGCCTTTGGCGTTGTTTCCGTCGGTCAGGGCAAGGACTTCCGAAGGGGCCGCGAAATCGGTAATTCGGCGACACTCGCGTTCTATGCTGCACCAGTCGCCTAAGCCCCACGTGCCGTTCATTACGTAACTGATGGCGTATTCTCGCGCCTTGCCTTGTTTTGAAAGCGCCGGTCGAGCGTGTGTCGGGCACGTCAGCGCCGAGCGCTCCACCGGCGGGCCGACTAATTCACCTTCCGCGTCCCGCCGGATGTGAACGCCTGCATATTGGACCAGCGATTCGTTCATAAACCAGAATTCAGGGCTGACCGTTACTCGTTCTCTCGGCCCGGCCGGCGGCAGCCGGTCGTCGTTGTCGCCGGCGTAGAAATTCACCGCCAGACCGAGGTTCCGCAGGTTGCTGCTGCACGTTACCCGGTGAGCCGCCTTCCTGGCCAGACCCATCGAAGGCAGCAGGATACCGACCAGCAGCGCAATAATCGCGACGACCACGAGCAACTCCACCAACGTAAAAGCCTTTTGCCGAAGCATTGTTTCAGGCGATTGTGTAATCTGTTTATACCTTTTTCCGACGTCGGATAAGCACCGCCGCTCCGCCGCAAATCAGCAAGGCCATTGTTGCCGGTTCGGGCACAGAGGCGAACGAATCGAAGAACATCCCCGTCTTGGACCCGTTGGCCTGACGCAGGACCTTCACGTAATGGACGTCACTTCCGAACAGCCCGGCAAAATCGAATGTCTCATCACGAAAGTACCCCGACATGCCGGAGCCGATGGTCCCGATTTGCGTGTAACTCGTGCCGTCGGTGCTTCCCCATACGGACGCTTCAGCCTTTGACCCGCCGTACATATGGATTACCAGGTCGTCGCCGGCCTGGTCTGCCAGGCCGATGTCGAACTCCACTACGATGTACTCGCCCGATGAATTGGACCGCCAACCTGCAACGTAATCGTTGTCGCCGGCGTCCCACGCGTAGCCGTTGCCGTCAACATCGGCGTCCGAGACGCCCGTAACCCACCATTCGGTGGCCGCGTCCATTGCCGTCCCGCCGTAGTTTTGGATATTGGTTGTGTATTCATAGGCGCTGTCTGCCCAGTTCTGCCCGTTGATAACGGCTGCACCGGCTGAAGCCGCCAAACCCGACAACACAACGACCGATAACACTGCAATTGCGATCTCTCTGCCCTTCATAATGTCCTTCCTTTTCTTCAAAGCCCCTGAAAGCCGGACCGACCTTCAGATCGGTCCCAAAAACGACACGTAAGTTTTACTAGACAAACATTGTTTATATGTTGAAACTTTTGTCAAGAGAAAAATCGGATTTTTTTGGAGGGATTTTTGCCGTCGCTCCTAACCTGCTTGGCCTCAGGGGGTTAGGACGGCCCTTCCTTGCTTGAATTGTAGGTAT
>CAYUYD010000013.1:11415-17853 GCA_964449105.1 uncultured Planctomycetaceae bacterium
TGGCTGCAGCGGCGTTTTCCTTTGCCGGTGAGGCTGCGGTAGAGGGAATAAATCGCGCCGGCGACGGCGGCGAGCAGGATTACGATTATAATCGCGTATTCCCACATCTTTGTTTGACCTTATAATCTGAAACAGTACGCTCTTGCGTGGGAACCCCGTTGGTCCGGAGGCAGAATAGCAGGATTTCAGGGATTACAGGATTTCAGAGATTCATAAATAAATAAAAGAAAATCCCTATAATCTCTAAATCCCTGTAATCCCGCTCTCGACTGCTGACTGTAACCAACAAAGCCGGAATTTTCCGAACACCGTTCAATTCCCTGTTGTAATCAACTTATCAATCTCGATCCGACCTGATAGACGATTGTCGTCAGCGTCCATGCCATTGCGGTGAGATAAGTAACCTGGAGAATCGCCCATCGCCACCCTGCCTCGCGTATGGTAACAGCCACCGTTACCATGCAAGGCATGCTCACCAGGCAGAACAGCATGATGCAGAAACCCACCAGCGGGGTGTAGTTCTTCCTTAATTTTTCCTGGAGCGGTTCGGATTGCTCGTCGGCGTTGTCGCCGACCGAGTAAATAACGCCCATTTGTCCGACAAAAACCTCTTTGGCGGCGAAGGCCCCCAGAAGGGCGGTGGAAATCTTCCAGTCGAATCCGCACGGCTTGAAAACGGGCGCGATGGTCTTTCCGATTCGACCAATGGCGGAATGTTCCAGTTTGGCCTTATGCTCGGCTGCGTCTATCTCGGCGAGGCGTTCGGAAATCCGCCCGGCGTCCGCCTGTTTTTCCGCACGAACGGACGTTCGCTGCCGGTCGAAGAAGGCCCCTTGTTCCCGGCTCAACTTCGGCCAGGTCGCCATTGCCCACAGGATGATGACGATGGCGAGGATGATCGTACCGGCCTTTTTGACGTACAGCCAGGTCCGCTCCCACATATGTATCGCCAGGCCCTTAATCGTCGGCATGCGGTATGGGGGTAGTTCCATCACGAAGGGCGTGGCTTCGCCTTTGAGCAGAGTCGCGCGAAAAACCTTCGCCCAGATAATCGCCAGGACGATTCCGATAACGTAGATGCCGAACAGCAGCAGCGCCTTGTTCGTTACGCTGAAGATGCCGAAGATTTTAAATACCTGTTCCGGAAAAAACGCCCCGATAATGAGCACGTAAATCGGCAGGCGAGCACCGCAGCTCATCAGAGGCAGCACGAGGATGGTGGTGATGCGGTCGCGCCGGGTCTCCAGCGTCCGCGTGGCCATTATGCCCGGAACGGTGCATCCGAAGCCGATAAGCATCGGGATGAAACTCTTTCCGTGCAGCCCGATCTTGTGCATCAGGCGGTCGATGACGAACGCCGCGCGGGCCATGTAACCGGAGTCCTCCAGCACGGCGATCGCCAGGAACAGAAGCATTATCAGCGGCGCGAAGACCATCACCGCCCCGACGCCCTCGATAACGCCATCGACCAGCAGGCTCCTCAGCGGGCTGTCGGCATGGGATTGGTCCCACAGCCCTGCGACAAAGGCGGCAAGGTCGCCTTTCCAGCCGTCAAGCAGGTCCACCAGCGGGTTGCCGACGGCGAATGTAAGTTGAAAGACCAGGAACATCAGGATTGCGAATATCGGCAGGCCGAGGTAGCGGTTGGTCATTACCGCGTCGATCCTGTCGGAGCGTTCGTGGCGGACCTCGACGGACTGAGCCACCGCCTCGGTGCATGCGCCGGAGATGAATCCGTATCGCCGGTCGGCAAGGATGATCTCGGCTGCATCGCCGCATATCTTCTCTATGTGGCGCCGCAGCCGCTCCGCCTCGGCCAGAAGTTCCTCGACGTGTTCCGGACATATCCGACGAAGACGCTTGATTGTTTCCTCGTCGTTTTCCAGCAGTTTTACCGCGAACCAGCGAGGGCGATGCCTGTCGCATTTTTCTTCGACCGCCCTTGCCAGTTGCCTCAGATGCGGTTCGATCTCCCCGCCGTAGTCGGGGTGTCGCTGTGATGCGACGGTCTGATTGTTCCGGGCAACAGCCAGGACGGCATCGAGAAGTTCGGCGATGCCCCTGCCCTTGTGCCCGACCGTCTTGACTATCGGAACGCCAAGCAGTTTGGAGAGTTTGGCATCATCTATGCTATACCCTCTGCTCTCGGCAAGGTCGGACATGTTGAACGCCAGCACCAGCGGTACGGACAGTTCCATCAACTGCGTCGCCAGGTACAGATTGCGTTCGAGGTTGGACGAGTCGATGATGGCGACTACGACGTCGATCTTCTCTTCCAGCAGAACGTTCCTGGCGACGACCTCTTCTGCGCTGTAAGCCGTCAGGCTGTACGTGCCGGGCAGATCGACAACCTCCAGGCGGATGCCGGCGTGAGTGGCCGAGCCGGTCTTCTTCTCCACCGTTACGCCGGGATAGTTCCCCACGTGCTGGCGAGCGCCGGTTATGGCGTTGAAGATAGTCGTCTTGCCGGAGTTGGGATTGCCCGCCAGGGCGATGGTAAGATGTTTATCTTTCATGGGTTATGTCGCTTGCCTGCTATTCGGCTCGGACCATAATTCTGTGGACCATTCCTCTGCCAAGGATGAATCTGCTGCCCTTTACCGAGACAATGAATGGTCCGGGTCCGCGATTGATAATCTCCAGGTTCTCGCCCGGCGTCAGACCCATCTCGGCCAGGCGGTGCGCCAGACCCCTCCCGGCGTTGCGCACTCCCGCGAATGTAACCCTCTGTCCCACCAGCGTCATCGTCAACGGCATGACGGGGAGAGATGAATTATTGTTCTCGGCGTTCATTCTTCAATCGGCTCCACGGTTATCCCGGCAGCCTCTGCCTTCCGCAGCGTCAGGTGATACCTGCGAATGCGTATCTCGATGGGGTCGCCAAGCGGCGCGACGCGCCTGACCTCGAACGGCGTGCCGGGAGTTACTCCCATGTCCATCAGCCGGCGACGCGCCCCCGGCGCGCCGGGGCTGCCGCCGACCTTTACAATCCTGCCGGTAAGCCCCGGCTTCATCTGGTCCATTGTCATCTTCAATTCCGGTCGCTCCGATCCCGTCAGGCCGTCGGGCGGTTCCGGCGACGGGTATTGTTCGCAATAGTCCGAAAACTTTTTCATCCATTCGGTCCCGTCCGGCGGGCAGCCCTGAATAAACTCCGCCAGCATGCTCATCCGCTCCAGCACCATGTCATCCATGACATGTTCCATCCGGCAGGCGTTTTCTTCCGCTTCCGTCGCGTTGATGCGCAGCACGTCGGTCAGAAAGACCGTCAGCAACTTATGCTTGTCGAGCACTTTTTCAGCCAGCGCCAGGCCGGGGGGCGTGAGCGTTACGAACTGGTACGGGTCGTGGTGAACCAGCCCGTCTTCGGCAAGGTGTTTAAGAGCGGCGGTTACCGACGACTTGCTGACGTTGGTGGCAGAGGCGATATCGCTGACACGCGCCACGCCGTCGCGACGGACGAGAACAAGCACGGCTTCGAGGTAATCCTCAAGCCGGCGAGTCAGTTTTTTACTCCGCTTTACCATTGAACATAATCCCGGCAAATCACAAATGTTTGCCTACCGAAACATTGTACGTCATATTTAACTCAAGTCAAGAAGAAATTGTAACTACGGTGCAAGTAGTCTTTTGTGGGTTATTTGGTGGGTAAAATCGTCCCGGAACACACAGTTTTTCCGGTAGTGTTCACAGAACTCCTGCGGCGGACAGGTGCGAGAGAAGTATGTGGATGCCGATACCGATCAGGACAGCCCCGCCGAGCACTTCGGCCCACCGCCCGCCTTTTCGCCCAAGCCGGTTTCCGAAGTGCATGCCTGTGGCCGTCATGGCAGCGGCTGCGACGCCGATAACCACGCTGGGTAGCCAGATCGCTACGCCGATGAGCGCCATGCTCAAACCGGCGGCAAGCGCGTCGATGCTCGTTGCCACCGATAGCGCGATTACCGTCCAGCCGCGCGTCGGGTCGGACCGGCTGGTCGGCACTTTCCCGGACCATGCCTCCCACAGCATCTTTCCGCCGACGGCGGCCAGCAAGGCGAAGGCGATCCAATGGTCATAGGCGCTTATATAAGACTTGATAGTCCTGCCGGCAAGCCACCCCAGAACCGCCATACCGAACTGGAAAAACCCGAAGTAAAACGCAAGGCGAACGACATGCCGGCCTGTAAGGCGTTTGATGTTAAGCCCCGCCGCTATCGCCACGGCGAAGGCGTCCATTCCAAGGGCTACGGAAATTCCAAGAATATTCAACCAGTGCACGGGATCACCACGGGTGTTCTGTTATGTGCGTATCGAATAACGTCGCTTGAAAACAGGAAGTATTTTACAGCCAAACTCAACGCAAATACAATGGGCCGGAAGGTTAGATAGCGTAAAGTATTGTAAGTTCTGACAGGTCGAGCAATATCGCAGCCTGAAGGGCTGAAAAGATTCCAGCCCAGGGCAACGCCCCCTTGGGGGGCAACGCCCTGGGAAAACGGAACAATTAAATGCCATAGCCCTGAAAGGGCGAAAGTCCTGTGCCGCCCTTACAGGGTTGGATTCTAAAAAGACCACCGTGTACCAGGCCTAGTTGTGGTCGCCCTCGGCTACAAGTCGAATCATGCGAGAATAGTGATCTGGGTCTGCGCTTTGCATGAACTTCAGAAGGTCGTTAAGCACTGAACGGCTCTCCGCCAGCAAGCTCAGATCCTCGTCAGCGTCCCCAATTACGTTTCGATGCGAATGAGTCTGCAGGAACCTGTATAGGCGGGAGTACTTACCATCATCGGAATGTATCTCACACATCTGTACCCACAGTGAACTTCGACCATCTGGGCGTGGGCCTGGAACGCGAAATGCCAAGAACATCTCGAGGACACGGCGAGCGATACTTGGAACACCGTAATACTTCTCCAGACTCGTTGCAGGTGATTCGGTGGCTAGCTGGTAGACTCGCGAAAACAAATAGTGGTACTCTGATTCATAATCCATAAGCAGACTGTCTATCTTGCATAGCGATGCGCACCGTCCGCTCGCCTCATGATTACACTGAAGCATGTACACCTGCCATTCTCCCTTGTCTGGTCCCCGAAGATTCCGAAACCACTCACGCACCAGTCGGAAGAATGCGAAGTTGTGTGTAAAGATGATTATCTGCGCTGCAGACCGCGTTCTTGCTCGAATGAGCCCAAAGGCTGCGAAGAGGGCGTTCTGGTCTAAGCTCGACACCGGATCGTCTAATACAACGATGCCGTTCTGCAGATCAAAACTCCGATCACCAAGAGACTTAAGGAAATAGAGCAACGCGATCGCTGTGGCTTCGCCCTCGCTGATCGACTTGGCTGGAGTGTCGTGCCGCATGATGGTGTAGCCGGTATCTTTGACATGCAGCCGAAGCTCGTTGTGGCCGAGGTAATTGCGAAGGTCTTCGTTCAAATCCTCGGCAGGCCGGTGGTGCTCGACGATCTCCCGCTCCAGCTTCGCAATCTCGCCTGCAAGATGTTGGGCCTCGTCGTTCGCCTTAGTGACTTCGGCTTCGGCAGCCTGAACGGTATCCCGACGCTTTACGAACTCATCCAAAGCTGTGGCAACCGAATTCGCTTCGAGTTGCTTCCTCGCAGAGTCGATCCGCGACTGGAAACCGTCACACGCCTGGTTGTGTTTCAGAATGACGGTATTGAGGTTGTCAACAATACCGGAGTTCAGTTCCGAGACGGTCACATCGAGTGCGACGCGATCGAATGCGTGATTTTTCTTGTCCTCCAATGCCTTCACCAACGCCTCAAGTACTCGCTTGGCGGAATCACGCTCGTCACGTAGTGCAGCTGCCACCGACTGAAACTCTGACGACAGGTCATCGTAGAACTCAGCATCGCTCGGAATCGCCAACTCCGTGGCCGCCCTGATGGTGGCCTGAATCGTGGTGATCTGGTCGGCCAACTTCCGCAGCAAGTCCTCGTACTCGGTGCTGAAGTGCGACTCCAAGGCGGACAGTCGGTCCTTCGGCATCGGCTGATCGCAGAAGATGCATTTTTCGCACTTATGTTCCTGGTGGATTCCAAGCCCTGTATGCACCCAAGAGGACAGATTCGCGTCATCCTTTAACGACTGGATTGCTGCCGAGACTACCGTCGTGAACAGCAGGTCGGCCACGCTTTTCTCGATGGCCTTGAGGTCTGGCAACTGATAGGTGAGCGGCTGGAGCTTGGACTTCGGATTGCTCCGAAGTTGTGTCAGAAGCTTGCCCCGCGCAGTGTTGTTGAGGAGATGAGCGTCCTTGTCGCCTGCGGAGACCATTGCCTCTGATCGTCGGTTGAAGTCGCCCTTGTCGTGGTTGTTGTACGGGTTCGATCCGCTAGACCGAAGCATGCCTTTGATGACCAATGCCTTGTCGATGCAGAATTTATCGAGTGCCGATGATACGTTCGTTTTGTTCTGCCGGTTGGCTATCAGCTT
>CAYUYD010000014.1:0-14243 GCA_964449105.1 uncultured Planctomycetaceae bacterium
AGCGCGAATTATCGTCATGGCCGTGGGTGAAAGCTTTACCGACGGCTACTTGCAGAACCCCGTGTTCCAGTTCAGCGAAGACGGAACCATTGTACCTGAGCCGCCGCCAGTCACCGACGTGGACCTGCTGATTAACAGCATCTATAATCTGACCGGTCGGGACGAATACATCGGAGCGGGTCCTGCCATTGTCGAACCCATCGGACAGATTGAATCGGGAACGATGCTCGGCGTGAAAATAATCTGCGGGCTTGCCTGGCCGATGTTGATGTTCGCCGTCGGCATAGTCGTTATGATCGTTCGGAAACGGTAGGAAAGTAATTCGTAATTGGTAATTCGTAATCAGTAACTGGGCATCGGGTATTTTTTGACCAATTACGAATTACCAATTACTACCTTTTACAAAAGGATAGGGTAATGAAAAAAAGTATCGTTGCTGTGGCGTGTGTACTGGCGGCTGCCGTAACTGCATGGGCTGTCAAGCCGGTAACGTGGACTCATTCCACCGAGGCGGAATTCGCATCGGGCGAATTGACCAAAACGGTCGTAACGTCTTTGGGCGAGGTCAAACTGTCCCGCGCGCTTGAGACGCTCGTCGAACCGGCCGACAAGACCGGAATGATCTCCGCAGTCGCCATCGACAAACGGGGTGAGGTATATCTGGCCGCTGCTCCGAAGGCGATGGTCTATCGCCTTGAGGGGGATAAACTGGTCGAGTTCGCCCAACTGCCCGGCGTGCTGGTTCGGGGCATGGTCTTCGTTGGCGACAGCCTCGTCGCCGGAACCTGCGGGAAAGAGGCGGGGATATATCGAATCGACAGTAAAGGCAAGGTAAAGAAGGTCTGGACGGACGAAGCGGTCGCCTCCGTATGGTCGGTCCTTCCTGCAGGCGGCGGGTCGTTCTACGCCGCCACGGGGCCGGAGGGTAAAATCTATCACGTCAAGGCCGACGGCAAGGCGGAGGTTATCTACGACAGCGACGAGAAGAACATTCTTTCGCTTACCAGCGGTTTGGGCGGCGGTCTGCTGTATGCCGGTACGGGCGAAAACGGGCTTATTATCGAATTGACCCCTGCAGCGAAGAAGGGGCGAATCCTTTACGACGCGGATGAGACGGAAATTTCCTGCCTGCTGGTCGATTCCGACGGTATTCTGTATGCCGCCACCTCCGATTCATCCAAGGCGTCGGCCGACGGCGAGTCGCCATCCGGCGAAATCAAAGGCAAACCGGACAACACCACATCGACCAAGCCAGTCGGCAAGGTTGCCACAGAACCCGCCTCCAAACCGATATCGGGCGCAGCCCCATTCTGGGAACCGGCGGAAAAAACGCCCGTTACTAGCGATGAGCCGACGACCCTCCCCGGCAATCAGCGCAGGTCAAACGGCTTGGCTGCAACACCATCGGTCAAGGCCGAGACCGCTCCGACCCGTCAGCAGATTCCCCCGGAAATTCTCAGGCGCATGGATGCTGCCAAGAGAGGTTCAGCCCCCGGTCAGCCGACTCCATCGGCGCCGCCGGCGGAAAAGGGCAACGCCGTTTATCGCATAGACAAGGCCGGATTCGTCCAGGCTGTCTTCCGCCGGCCTGTTACCATCCTTTCCATGGTGATGCACGAGGGCGTGTTGGTTCTCGGTACGGGCCACGGCGGGCAGGTCTTTACCGTCGGTCCTGACGGTGAGCAGATATGCGCGATTGCGAAATTGGACCCGAAAGACGTAACGACCCTGGCTGCCGACTCCAAAGGCAGGTTGTACATAGGCACAGCCGGGTCCGGCGGGCTGTTCGCGCTGGGCAAGGGCTTTTCCGGGAAGGGCACGTATATATCGAAAGTCTTTGACGCCGAACAGATCGCGCTATGGGGAACGATGAACGTCAGCGCCGACACGCCTGCCGGTTGCGGCGTTACTATCGCCACTCGCAGCGGAAACGTCGCCAAACCGGACGAAAAAACCTGGTCGGACTGGTCCGTCGAGACGGTCGTTGCTCCCGGCTGGCTGCCGATAGCGTGCCCGGCTGGGAGGTTCATCCAGTATCGCCTGACGCTCGCCGGCGAGGGTAAAACCACGCCGTCCGTCGATAAGGTCGATCTTGTGCACCAGGTCGGAAACCTTGCGCCGGTTATCTCGGCGGTTCAGGTCGCTGCCGCTTCCGAGGCCGAACCCGGAAAGGAAACAACCGGACCGATGAGATTTCGGATAATTCAGGCCCAGGCCTCCGACCCTAACGGCGATACTGTGCAGTATGAATTCTCTTTCCGACAGGCCGGACAGAAAAAATGGATAAAACTCTTCGAAAAAACCCCCAAGCCGATGTATGCCTGGAATACGCTGACTGTCCCGGACGGGACATACGAAGTCCGCGCCGAGGTTTCCGACGCTGCGGACAATGCGCCGTCGGCAACCCTGACAGCGGCGCGTATCTCGCGCCCGATTGTCATCGACAACTCCCAGCCGAAGGCGACCGGCCTTGTCGTCAAAAACCTCGGCAAGGGCGAGGTGAGCCTGTCCGGTAAAGTCGATGACGCACTCAGCCCCATTCGGCAAATCGACTATTCCGTCGATTCAAACGACAAATGGGTTACGATCCTTCCGACGGACGGTATCTGCGACTCGCAGAAAGAGGCTTTTTCAGCAACCGTCTCCGACCTCGAAGCAGGCACGCACCGTATAGCCGTCCGCGTTACCGACGCATACAATAACACGGGTTACGCCTCGGTTGAAGTAACAATAGGAAAATAGAGGAAACGGGCAATGAAAACGCACGTTGTAACGTTGATCACAGGCGACGGAGTCGGTCCGGAATTGGCCCAGGCCGCTCGGCGGTGCGTCGATGCGGCGCTCGAAAAAACCCCGAACGCCGGCGGCATCAAGTGGAAGGTATGTCAGGCCGGTCTGGACGTGATGGAAACCGAAGGCACGCCAATGCCGGAGGCGACCATCGAATCGGTCCGCAACACCGATGCGACGCTCAAGGCCCCGGTAACGACCCCCATCGGAAAGGGCTTCCGCTCGGTTAACGTCCTGCTGCGACAGACGCTCGACCTGTACGCCTGCCTCCGCCCCTGCAAGTCTTATCCCGGCGTCCGAAGCCGGTATGACCACATCGATCTCGTCATCGTCCGCGAAAACACCGAAGACCTCTACGCCGGAGTAGAGTTTGAGAAGGGCCTGCCGGAAACCGCCGAAGTTATCGAAACCGTCAATCGCCTATCGAGAGATAAAAAGATCAAGACCGGTCCGGCTACTACCGGCGTTTCCATCAAGCCCATCAGCGTCGAGAACACCGAGCGTATCGTCCGTTTCGCCTTCGACTACGCCCGCGCCAACGGCAGGCGTAAAGTTACCGCCGTCCACAAGGCCAACATTATGAAGTTCACCGACGGCCTGTTCAAGGAAGTGGCAGAGCAGGTCGCAAAAGATTACACCGACGTCGAGTACGAAGAGCGCCTGATCGACAACATGTGCATGCAACTGGTCCAGAAGCCGGAACTTTACGACGTAATCGTCCTTCCGAACCTTTACGGCGACATCGTTTCGGACCTTTGCGCGGGCTTGGTCGGCGGGCTGGGAATGGCTCCCGGCGCGAACATAGGCAAGAGCGGCGCGGTCTTCGAGGCCACGCACGGCTCGGCTCCGAAATACAAGGGCCTCAACAAGGTCAATCCGACGGCATTGATACTTTCGGGCGTTCTGATGCTGCGGCATCTCGGCGAGCGGGCCGCCGGCGACAACCTTGAAGCCGCCGTCGCCGCCGTTATCGCCGAAGGCAGGTCCGTTACGTACGACATGAAACCCAACCGCGACGACCCCACCGCCGTCGGCACCAGCGAAATGGCCGATGCGATAATCGAGAAGATAGGGACTGGGGACTAGGGACTTGGGAATAGGGAATAGGAATTAAAGACAGCCCACGGAAAACCTTCCGTGGGCTGTTTTCTGCGTGTCGATTACGTTACCATATCTGCGACGATGAACCGTCTTGCGGGAAAAATACTGGCGTCGCCTTATGCGTCTTTCATGCGTCTGCGTCGGTGGGCGTACCGGAAGGGCATCCGGAAGAGCCGGGCTGTGGATGCGCCGGTAATCTGCATCGGTAATATCACTGTCGGCGGGACGGGAAAGACGCCGATGGTCGCCTGGGTCGTCGGGCAGTTGCAAAAGGCCGGACACAGGCCCGCGATTCTCACTCGCGGATACAAGGCCGTCGGAGGCATGAGCGACGAGGCGGAACTGCTGAAAAGACTCACCGGCGTTCCTGTTGTCATTAACCCCGATCGTGTAGCCGGCGCGAAAAAGGCCATCGCCGACGGGGCTAACGTGCTGGTGATGGACGACGGCTTTCAGCATTTGCGAATCCGGCGGGATTTGGATATCGTCCTTATCGACGCCGGTATCCCCTTTGGCGGGGGCGTCTGCCTTCCCGTCGGCAGGCTTCGAGAACCGCTGACAGCGTTGAGGGATGCTCATGCTATTATCATTACACGCAGCGACACGGTGCCGGCGGAGGAATTGAATAATCTTCGGAAACGGCTTGCCCGTTTAGCACCGCAGGCCTCTATTCACACAGCCGTTCACAAACCCGTCAAACTCATTGATGAGAACGGCGCCGAGTTGCCTCCCGACACCCTGGCTGGGCGGAAGGTTTGTGCATTCTGCGGTATCGGCAATCCCAAAGGCTTTTTCGCTACGCTGTCTGAAGCCGGCGCCCGGATCGTCAAGACAATAGCCTTCAGCGACCACTCACTTTACAATTCGTCGGCATTGGAGCGGATATCGAGCGCAAGTACCGATGCGGAGGTGCTGATTACCACCACCAAGGATCGCATCAGGATTAATAATCCCGCCTCTTTTCCGCTACCGTTATGGACGCTCGAAGTGGAGATGCGGATAATTGAAGGCGAACAATCCCTTGTGGAGATGATACTCAGGGCGTTGCAAGTAAGGTGAAGCGAATATAGAATCCTTCTCATGCACCATTTAATCGAAATCGTTGAAGGGTTATCCCATCCGAAGATCGCGCTGGTGGGCGACTTCATACTGGACCGGTATGTCTATGGCGACACGGAGCGGATCAGCGCCGAGGCGCCGGTACCGGTGTTGAAGGTGGTGCGCAGCGAAAGTCGCATCGGCGGGGCGGGCAACGTAGCCACCGCCATCCTCGCCCTGGGCGGGGAGGTTACATGCGTCGGTGTTACGGGCAAGGACAAGGCCGGCGAGGAACTGACTGTCATGCTGAGGTCAAACGGGGCGGAGACGGTCTCGCTTATGCATCTGGACGGCCGGATCACAAGCGTCAAGACCCGCTACATCGGCTTGGCCCAGCACAAGAACGCACAGCAGATGGTGCGCGTGGACGAAGAGGTTACCGACGCCTTGTCGAAGGGTGCCCAGCGGACGGTGCGGGCGGCTGTACGCAGCCAGATAGCCAATTGCTCGATCCTCGCCCTGCAGGATCATAATAAAGGTGTTCTGACCGATTCTAACACGCCTGATATAATTGCAGACGCTCGCAAGTCCGGCTGTAAGGTTATTGTAGATCCGGCGTTGATATCGGATTACCGCCGATATCGCGGCGCAACGCTGCTGACGCCGAACCGCTACGAAGCAGGTATGGCCAGCGGCGTGCAAATCGTAGGCGCCGATTCCTCGGCGCTGGAGCGAGCGGCCAGGCAGATACTTATGACCACCGATGCCGAAACAGTTATGATCACATTGGACAGGGACGGTATTTTTCTGCTTGGGCGTGACGGACATGGCCGGATATTTCCCGTCCGTCAGCGAACCGTATCAGACGGGACCGGCGCAGGCGATGCGGTCCTTGCGATGCTGGCGGTGGCGCTGGCCGGCGGGTGCGATGCCGAAGACGCCGTGGCGCTTGCCAACGTCGCCGGCGGGCTGGAGGTCGAACGCTTCGGCGTCGTGCCGATCTCCAGGGACGAGGTAATCGATGAACTTCACCAGATGCTGGGTCTTCGCGGCGGGAAGGTGGTTAACCGAAAACGCCTCGCCCATGAAATTGCCCGTCGGCGCCGCATCGGCCAAACCATCGTCTTCACCAACGGATGCTTTGACCTTCTGCACGCCGGGCATGTTCGCTACCTCCGCCAGGCGAGAGAACTTGGCTTATGTCTGATTGTCGCTATCAACTCCGACGACAGTGTCCGCCGGCTTAAGGGTCGGAACAGGCCCATCATAGGACAAGGCGAGCGGGCAGAGATGCTCGGGGCGCTGGAATGTGTGGATTATGTAACCATCTTCGAGGAAGATACGCCCGAGCCGCTGCTGGAACTGCTCAAACCGGACCTCCTCGCAAAAGGCGGCACGACGCCGGTAGTGGTCGGAGCGGAAATCGTCAAATCCTACGGCGGGAAGGTTCTGACGCTGGATATGGTCGAAGGCGCCAGCACCACCGAGATAATTAACCGGATTGTGAACAATCGCGAACAGCAGACCGGTGCGGAACGTGAAGAAAAATAGAAAAATTGACAAGATGATCGGCGAAATGGTTGTCGCTGCCGGTCAGATTGACGAGACGGCGCGGGCCGTTATTGGCAGCATCGCCGAGGTCTTGATAGAGGCCTTCAGCGCCGGTCGGCGGGTCTATGTCTGCGGAAACGGTGGTTCTGCCGCCGATGCCCAGCACATCGCCGCCGAATTGGTAGGGCGTTTCCGCCGCAAAGACCGCAAACCGCTGCCATGCGTCGCCTTGACGACGGATACGAGCATCCTGACGGCGCTGGCGAACGATTTCGGCTTCGAGCAGGTTTTTTCGCGTCAAATTGAGGCATTGGGAGATAAAGGCGATGTGTTGTGGGCGTTATCAACGTCCGGAAAAAGTCATAATATCCTGGCTGCGGCGGGCTCGGCGAAGCGGATTGGGATGAAGGTTGTCGCAATGACAGGCGGCAGCGGGGGCGACCTGGCCGAATCGGCTGATGTCTGTTTTAAAGCACCGGCTGAAAGAACCGACCTGATCCAGCAACTGCACCAACTGGCGTATCACATAATCTGTGAACTGATAGATGAGCATTTTTCTTAACACGAATTACACGAATTATCGCGAATTACACGAATTGTTTTTTCCTTTTCTGAAATTTGTGTAATTTGTGATAATTCGTGTAATTCGTGGATAAGGAGCATGTCATGGCTGAAAAGTGTGTCTTTCTCGACCGCGACCGGACGATCATTGAGGATCCTGGCTACCTGACCGATCCCGATGCAGTCAAACTCCTTCCGGGGGTTGAACTGGCGCTGCGTTCTCTTGGGCAGGCGGGTTTTAAACTGGTCGTCGTTACGAACCAATCGGCAATTGCTCGCGGGCTGCTGACTGAGGACGGACTGGAGCAGATTCACGACGAGATGCGCCGGCAGCTGTCCGAGCGAGGCGTCGAACTGGACGCGGTTTACTACTGTCCGCATCATCCGGAAGGCACCGTTGAGGAGTACACTCGCGTATCGGCAGATCGCAAACCCTCTCCCGGAATGTTGCTTCGGGCATCGAAGGACTTGCAGATAGACCTTCAGAGCAGTTGGATGGTGGGTGATTCGCCACGGGACATTGAGGCCGGTCAGCGGGCGGGATGCCGGACGGTCCGCGTTCGCCTCAAGGGCGACGGGGGGCCTGAGGAGGACGAGGACGTCCAGGCGGATTTTACCGTTCGCAACCTCATAGATGCAGCCCGCGTAATCCTGCGTGAAAGCGGCGCCGGTTCGGCGGGGGCGGGAGGAGCGTTTGAAAGTCCGGCAGCCATATCGGCCGGCGCAGGGCAGTTTCCCGGCAAGGCCGGAACGCCCATAGACAGCATGACCGATTCGCAGGTTCTCCATGAAATCCTCCGCCACGTCAGAGGGAACCTGGCCTCCGGCGGGGAATCGGAGTTCTCCGCAACGCGCCTGCTCGGCGCGATCTTCCAGATATTCGCCATCGTTGCACTGATCTGGGGGCTGATTCATATCCCAGGCGCGACGACTTCCAATGAGACCAACGTTATCTGGCATGTGGCGATGATGACGGCCGGTGTCCTGCAACTTGCGGCTCTGACCTTCTTTATCCTCTCACGCCAGAGGTGAAGGCCAAGGCGCCCGTTGCTGTGTCCGGCATGAACAAGTTTTGTTCATGTCGGACATAAGATGATCATTCTTGCGCTCGCGCCGACATGGTTATTCCCCCTTAATAGCGATACAATTTATCTGGCACGGGTATTGCCCCTTCATGAGGGGAGTAACTATGTGCACCGAAGGAGTAATCGCATGAAAAGCGGACTTCTCAAGGGCGTGGCTTTGGCGTCTGTACTATTCATCTGCCTGGCCGGTTGCAGCCGGTCGAAGGATAAGGGCAAACAGCCGACTACCAAGCCGGCGGCGGCCACGTCGCCGAAGACGCTGATGGCGCCGGTCAATAACGCCGTTGATGCGGACCACCTGGCGAGGGTGCAGGCGGACATCAACGAAGGCTTGGCCTTCCTGATGGGGCAGCGCAACGCCGACGGCGGATGGGGCTTTGCCCCTGGGCAGTCGCACCCGGCACTGACGGCGATGGCGCTGAAGGCGATTCTTCAACACCCCGAATATGACAACGAATCAACCGTTGTGGCAGAGGGTTTCAAGTGCCTGCTTAAATTCCGCCAGTCCGACGGAGGATTCTACAACCCCAAGGAGGGAAACACCAATTACGTTACCTCCGTTGCGGTAATGGCCTTTGCGACAGCGAAGAACCCGGCACACAAGGCGATTCTGGCTGATGCGGTGAAATTTCTTCGAGGCCGGCAGATTGCACCCGGCTCAAAGACCCCGACCGGTCAGGACGTGGACGAAAAGCATCCCTACACAGGGGGCGTAAGTTACGGTGAGCACGGTCGGCCCGATTTGAGCAACGTCGGAATGTGGATGGACGCCCTTCACGAGGCGGGCGTCCCCGGCGATGACCCGGCAATGCAAAGGGCGCTGGCGTTCGTGGCGAGACTCCAGAACCGAACCGAAGGGACCGAAGAACAGGTATTCGTCGTTCGCGGCGAAGACGATGGCGGGTTCGTCTATGCCGTCAGCCAAAAGGACGGAAAATTCGTGGGCGAATCCAAGGCAGAGGAGGGGCGGCGGGGCCTGCGGTCGTACGGCTCGATGACCTACACAGGTTTCAAGAGCATGCTGCACGCCAACGTCGCCCGCAACGACCCAAGAGTCCGTGCTGCTTACGAATGGATAAGAAAATACTGGCGTCTGGACTCCAATCCCAACATGCCGGAAGCACAATCGAAGCAGGGCCTGTTTTACTATTACTATGTCTTCGCCAAGGCGCTTCGCGCCTGGGGTCAGGACGAAATCCCCGACAGCCGGGATGTCAAACACAACTGGAGGCACGAGTTAATCGACGTGCTGGCCGCTCAGCAGAACGAGGACGGTTCCTGGGTCAACAAGGCCGAGGAACGCTGGTTCGAAGGCAATCCCGTACTGGCGACCTGCTACTCCGTCCTGTCGCTTCAGGAAACGCTGAAGTGATTTTCGATTTTTGATTTTTGATTTTTGATTTGGGTTCGCCTACTCTGTCTGTTGATTTAAAAATCGAAAGTCGAAAATCAAAAATGGATATACGTTCTTTTCAAGGTTGGCGTTATAGCGCCAGGGACGGCGACGTCAGTCGTCTGATTGCCCCACCGTATGATGTTTTATCGCAGGCCGATAAGGACACATTGTTGGCTGGCGACGAGCATAACATCGTTGCTGTCGATTTGCCGCACGTTCCGCCAAACCAGGTCGGACCAGATAAAGTTTATCAGGCCGCTGCCGACCGACTGGACGAGTGGAAATCCTCGCACCTGCTCCGGCAGGACGACAAGCCGGCGATTTATGCGTATCAGCAGACTTACTCATGGGCCGGCCTGACACATACACGCCACATGATGATCTGTCGTGTTCGCGCGACCGAACCGGGTAAAGATGTTATCCCGCACGAAAAGACCTTCGCGGGTCCAAAGGCGGACAGGCTCAAACTCACCGAATATACGCAGATGCAACTTTCGCCGATCTTCGGCTTCTATAACGATCCCGGCGGGGCGGTTGCCGACATACTCCGCTCATCCGTTGCCGACGGTTCGACCAGGCTCACAGCAGGTAGGCCCGACGCTGCCGGCGAACTCAGCGGGGTGGATGAGCGACTTTGGGTCATCAACGATGAGGATGTTATCGATTCGGTCGCGTCAGCCCTTCGCAACGAACCGGTCTTTATCGCCGACGGTCATCACCGATATACCACTGCTCTTAATTACCGCGATAGCCTCGGTGAAATCGAACCCGACCATCCTGCCAATTACGTCATGTTTGTCCTTGCGGCGATGGACGATCCGGGTTTGATTGTCCTTCCGACGCACCGTGTCATTCGTGGGCTGAAGGATTTCGACCTGGAGAAATTCATCGCAGCCACCGGCGACGTTATGGATTACGAGCCGATCCGACCGGCTGCCGATGACGCTGTTGATGCCGATACCTTACTTAAACCTTTCGGACCGCACGCGATGGTGCTGGCCGGTCGGGACGGCGCTTACATAGCCCGGATTAAGGATGTCTCCGTGATGAAGCAACTTGCCCCCGACCAGACCGACGCCTGGCGGGAACTGGATGTAGCCATCCTGCACCGTCTGCTGATTGACAAGTGCCTGGCCGACTGGTGGACGGATGAGACATTTATAGACTACACAGCCGACGGTCGGTCGGCACTGGCCGATGCCGGCGGGGTGGCACGGTCAAGCGAAACGAAGTGGAGATTGGCCGTGGGCGAAGGAAACACGGCCAAGTTTCCGCTTCGCTACAACTTGACCGTGCCACCCGCCGATATGGTCGTTCTGCTTCAGGGTACGCCGATTCAGGCTGTGCACGAAATCGCCCTGGCAGGGGCGGTCATGCCCCACAAAAGCACCTATTTCTACCCCAAGGTCGCCACGGGAATGGTGCTGTATGGGGTTGGCGTGAAATGTTACTGATGTTATAGTTGTGTAATGAATTATGGGTGAAGAATTCCAACAATTGCGGCGGTCGGCCAGGCAGTTGATTGAGACGGACCGCTCCCTGGCCGGCGACGGCTTGGCGCCCGGCGCGCCCCTGCCCGATGAACCCGTAGGGCGGGCAGGTCCGCAGGCCCCTGGGGCCCCTTGCGGGGACGCCTTGCGGCGCCTGCCCGCGTCTTCTTCCGCCGAGGCAAAATGCAAGGCGTCCGAACTTGAGGCTATCGACGTCGGCGAAGTCCGCGGCTGCACGAAGTGCGGACTGTGCAAGGGACGGAACAAAACCGTCTTCGGCGAAGGTAACCCGGATGCGAACCTTATATTCGTAGGCGAGGGTCCGGGCGCTGAAGAAGACAAGCAGGGCAGACCCTTCGTAGGCAGGGCCGGCGAACTGCTGACCAATATGATTGCCGCAATGGGACTGTCGCGGGAGGATGTGTTCATCGGAAACATCGTCAAATGCCGCCCGCCGGGAAACCGTGCGCCTCTGGCCGATGAGGTTGCAGCGTGCCTGGATTACCTCGTCAGGCAGCTGCGGATCATCGCCCCGAAGATAATCGTTACCCTGGGCAACCCCGCCACGCACACACTACTGAACACGACGGTAGGCATTACCCGACTCCGCGGGCAGTGGCAGTCGCTGCCGATGCTGGATGCGGACCTTGCCGGAATAAAGGTCATGCCTACCTTTCATCCCGCCTTCCTGCTTCGTCAATACACCCGCGACAATCGCCAAAAGGTCTGGTCGGACCTCCAGCAAGTCATGCAGGAATTGCACTGAACCAGAGAATAGAACAAAACCATGCCTCGCTTCAGCAAGGCATGGTTTTATCGAACACGCTGAAAAACCAAGTGTAAATGTTACACCACACCGTTGCTCAAAATGGCAGTTTGGGTTGTCTGGGCAAGATGGGCAAATGTAATCCACTCCTTAAGGGCACTCAACTCGAGTACCGTCCGCAATTTTTTTGAAAAATTGTCGTGCAAAAATTGCAATTCCTGTTAATATACATAAAATGTGCAGGTTAAGTTGACTTTGAGATTGGACGATTCTAATATTGTTCGCTCGGGTAGCGTAGAATTGTAGCCGCTGCCTGTCGGAGAGTTTGTACCACGAGTTTATGTTTATCAGGAGGTAACGTGTCCAATTTACGGCAAAAGAGTGTTTTCACCACGGGCGATGTGGCTGAAATTTGCGGGTTAAGCCAGCAGACGATTACCCGTTGTTTCGACAGCGGCCAATTGGAAGGCTTTCGTGTGCCGGGCAGCAGGTTCCGGCGTATCCCGCGCGACAAACTGAAGAAGTTCATGCGTGAGCACGATATTCCCCTCGATATGCTGGAGTCCGACAAGATTAAGGTTCTGGTGGTCGATGATGATCCCGACATTGTGCAACTGTTCGTTGACGCTCTTTCCCGCGATGGTCGGTTCGAGACGCGGACAGCCGGTACAGGTTTCGACGCGGGCGTGGAGGCCAACAGATTCCGTCCTGATATTGTGGTTCTTGATTATCTGCTTCCGGACATCAACGGTAACGTTGTCTGCCGGACAATCCGCCAGAGCGAAGACCTCCGACACATCCGCATACTGATTATCTCCGGCGTGGTCAACAAATCGGAGGTTGATGCTCTCCTGGAAGCCGGGGCCGACGACTTCATCAAAAAGCCGTTCAATATCGATACGGTCATAGGTCGTATTGTAGAACTCGTTCGTGGTAAGGCGAAGTAGCGGGGATTAGCGCTGTGTCTGATGCTTCCGATATAACATGGTCTGAGCACATCGGGCCGCTGCGGGACAAGGTTCCCGTTCAGCAACTCGACCTGCTGATTTGCCGGCTGAAGTCCCTTCCCGCCTCACCGGTCGTTGTTGCCGACGTGCTTGGTCTTGTGGCTGAGGAAGGCGATTTACAGAAACTCGCTGCTGCTGCCGGTTGCGATCCGTCCATTTCAGCCCGTCTGCTGTCGCTGGCCTGCGGTAGGCGCCCCGACCACCCGCCCCGAAGCATAGTCGAATCCGTTGAAATCCTCGGCGTCGATAGTGTGCGTTCAGCCGTTCTTGGTATGAAGGTGTTCGAGCCGGCGGATGTCGGCGAATTCCACTACGATGAATTTCGCACTCACTGTGTGGCGGTGGCGTCCGCGGCGGAACTGCTGGCGGAACGGGCTACCGACAGCATCACACCGTCAGTCGCTTATATGTGCGGGCTGTTGCACGATATCGGCAAGGTTGCCCTGTATAAGTCCCTGCCTGGAACATATCGGCGTGTCCTGTCCGGCGTTGCCGGCGAGCGGGGAAACATAGCCCGATTCGAGCAGGAAATTATCGGGTCGGACCATACCGTCGCGGGACGCCGGTTGGCGCAGCAGTGGTCTCTGCCGACGTGCGTAACAGAGGTAATCTGGCTTCACCATCAACCGATCGCTGCTGTCCCGGAGACGCTCGCCGCACCGGGCCTGGTCGCGGTGGTCCAGTTGGCCGATATGATTGCCCGGCGGAAGCGGCTGGGATTCAGCGGTAATTACACCTTCGCGCCTGACGGCGAGTCTTTAGCGGCTGAAATTGGGCTTTCGAGTGAGGACGTCGCGCGAGTCGAGGCGGAGGTCGTCGGACGTCTTGAGGAGCGGATGGTCCCGGTCGAACCGGTCCATCGCCGCGCTGGTGAAGCACTGTACCGCTCGGCTTTGGCGGATGCGGGGGCGGAACTGTCTCGGCTGAACGAGTCGCTTGCGGAGCGGGCGGAGGTCCTGGCCCGATACGCAGTGGGTCTGAAATGCCTGGGTGAATTCACCATGCGGCTTTCACCGGCATCATCCCTGCCAAAAGTGTGTGAGGAACTTGTGCGTGTATTCTCCGACGTCCTTTCGATAGAACCGAGTCGGGATGTTCCTGTCTGCACATTCGCCGTTTGTGATGATACTCGCGTTGTCCTTGCCGTTTGCAGCGGCCTGGCTGCGGGACTGACCGAAGACGGCCTGACCGAATTCCGCTTCATCCTTTCTCGACGTGAATATTCGCCTCCGCAGCCCGGAATCTCGCCGGCAGGGGAGACAATCAGATCGCTGCTGCTAAAGCCCAACGACTTGTCCGACCTGATTAATCTGGACAGCTACACCTGCCTGCCGCTCCTGGCTGGGGGGCGTCTGGTCGGTGGAGTTCTGCTTCCGAAACAGGCGGCAATCGGGGCGGACGATGAACTTCTGCAAATTCTGGCCCGGGTAGCAGCCTTTCTTGAAGTTCACGCCCCCC
>CAYUYD010000014.1:14253-17750 GCA_964449105.1 uncultured Planctomycetaceae bacterium
GTTCCATTCGCCGGCGCGCTGGTCGGCGGGGGTGCGGCGGCCGCCGCCGCAGTGGCGGTGGGCGGGCGCGACCGTGCGGACCGTCTCGCCGAGCAACTCGCCGGCGCTTCGCAGCGTCTTGAGCAGACACGGGACGCTCTTGCCCAGTCTCACGCGCTGGCTGCAGTGGGGGAAATGGCGGCCGGTGCTGCCCATGAAATGAACAATCCGCTCGCGGTAATCTCCGGGCGCGCACAGTTGCTCGCGGGCAAGGCAAAGACCAAAAAAGACCGCGAGTCAGCCGACCTGATAGCCCTCAAGGCCCAGGAAATCAGCGATATTATGACGGACCTGATGGCTTTTGCCCGTCCGAGTTCGCCACGCCCCGAGGTATTGGACGTCGCCGACCTGCTGGGGCGGGCAAAAAGCAGGTTCGAATCCGAAAGACAACAAAAGCCGACCCCTCCGACGGTCGATATAATCATTGAACAGGCCTGTCCGCCCGTACTGGTCGATGCCGGACAGATGGAGGAGGTTCTGGTCGAACTGCTCCGAAATGCCGCTGCCGCTGCTGACAGCCAGGTGAATGTAAATATCCGGGCAGGCAAGGCGGCGGCTGTGCATCGCGTCCTGATACAGGTGGCGGACGACGGACCGGGAATGGATGAGTCGGTTCTGGCATCGGCATTCACGCCGTTCTTCTCGCATCGTCGAGCCGGGCGAGGAAGAGGAATGGGCCTGACGAGGGCGAGACGCTTCGTCCAGAACAACGGTGGACGGATGTGGATTGAAAGTAAGCCAGGAGAGGGCGTGGCCGTTTTTGTCGAACTGCCTGCCGTGAGCAAGGGCGAACTGCCTGCCGTGAGCAAGGGCGAACTGCCTGCCGTACAAAAGTAATGACTACAAAAATCTCTCATCCCGCATACCTTACTCGTCGCAATCATCGTCTGCGAGAATTGAGCCGGGGGCGAAAACTTGCGTATCAACGCCTGTGTTCAGCCTGCGCCGACCTGACGAACACCTGCCGAAGCCTCCAGAACCGGGTGGACCGACAGGAAGCCGTCATTGATTACCAGAAGCACCTTCTGACTCGCAGCGACGATCACGAGGTCTTTAGCCGGTTTTTCCACCTGTTTGTCGAACGCACAGGCCCGCTGTTCGGTGTGGCGATGCTGTGCGACGAGAACGCCGAATTGAAACTGGTGGGGCGGTTCGGCGTTCCTGTGCCGGACGGGGTGAATTTCTGCCAGTCCATTGCCGAGGCCATGGTGCCGGACATGCTCGAACGCCCGGAGGTGATGGTGCTGGACGCCTTCGAGAATATCCAAAAATTCCCGACCAGCCTGCACAGATTCCTGGTCGGCGTCAGCGTCCTGGTAGTGCCGCTGATGGTGGCTGAAGGGCAACTCATAGGCGTGGTGGTGTTGTACCGCAAAGGCGAGCAGCCGTTCACAAACGACGACGTCGCTCTGGCCGAGATAATAGCGCCGCCCACCGCCGCAGCCGCACAACAAACCTGACAATTGCCAATTGCCAATTTTCAATTGCCGATTGAAAAAAAAGAAAGATTGTTGCTGTGGTTCCATCACTTTTCCCCACGGAGTTTTTTCACTTCGGCCCGTCTTGTTTTAGCAGTCTTGCGGGATGACACTACAATCGCGAGTATTTCCTGTCCTTCGACGAGTAGCTCCTTCACTAGATTTCTTTTCGTTAGCCCGGCATCTACGGAAAAATCGGTCCAGAACACAGATTCGTCTGCTTCTTCCTCAACTATCCCGAGTTTGTTGATAAAATCCGCATGACTCCTTGCAACACAGGATGCACGATAGTTCGCCGCAACACTCGTACTTGACTTGATCAATTGTCTGCCGATGATGTCCCCGACCGCCCCTTTTGGAAACGAGGCCACGAGTTTTATGCAACGAAGAGCAAACGCCTTCGTTCGCCTTTTCATTTCTTCCGGCGTCACAAATATGTATTCCGTTCACCCGTTTTTCTTTTTCTTCGATTGGCAATCGGCAATTGTCAATTGGCAATCGTCAGGTTCCCATCTCCGAGGATGACAGGTATTTTTTCTGCTCTGCGGTTAGTTTGTCGATCTCGATGCCCATCGTCTTGAGTTTCAGTGTGGCTACCCACGAGTCTATCCTCGGCGGGACGGGGTGAACCCCTGCGGCGAGTTTTCCCGCCTGTTCGATGGCGTATTCGCTCGCCAGGGCCTGGACGGCGAAGGACATGTCCATCACGCTGGCTGGGTGCCCTTCGGCACAGGCGAGATTGACAAGCCGGCCCTCGGCGAGAATGTAGATTCGCTTGTTTCCCGGCAGTACGTATTCATCGACCATTTTTCTTACGCCGCGGTTAATCTTTTTGGCGGCTTTTTTCAGCCCTGCGAGATTAAGTTCAACGTTGAAGTGTCCGCTGTTGCAGACTATCGCGCCGTCTTTCATCTTTTTGAAGTGCGGCACGTCGATGACGTTTATATCGCCGGTAACGGTAATGAACAGGTCCCCGACATCGGCTGCCTGGGCGATGGGCATTACACTGAAGCCGTCCATCATCGCCTCCAGCGCGCGGACGGGATTGACCTCGCAGACGATGACATTCGCGCCGGCTCCGTGTGCGCGGGTCGAGACGCCGCGCCCGCACCAGCCGTAGCCGACTACCACAACTTTCTTGCCCGCAAGCAGGAAATCCGTCGCGCGGATGATCCCGTCTATACTGCTCTGGCCTGTGCCGTAACGGTTGTCGAACAGGTGCTTTGTGTCGGCGTCATTGACTGCGATGACGGGGAACCTGAGTATCCCGTTTTTCTCCATCGCCCGCAGGCGGATAACGCCGGTGGTCGTCTCTTCGAGGGATGCGACGATGTCGCCGGCGTATCGGCTCATATTGGTATGCAGTGCGTTGACCAGGTCGGCTCCGTCGTCCATCGTTACGGTGGGGCGGTGCTTACAGGCGGCTGCGATGTGGTCGTAGTACTTTTTGCGGTTCTCGCCGCGAATGGCGTGAACCTTGATGCCGAAATCCTTCACCAGCGACGCAGCCACGTCGTCCTGGGTGCTGAGCGGGTTGGACGCGCAAAGCAGCAGGTCGGCCCCGCCGGCCTGGAGCGTTCGCGCCAAGTTGGCGGTCTCTGCCGTTACGTGCAGACACGCGCTCATCCGCCGGCCTAGAAGCGGCTTTTCCTTAGCGAACCGCCTGCGGATCATTGCCAGGACGGGCATGTCGCCGTCTGCCCAGAGAATCCGGCGCTTTCCCTCGCCGGCCAATTTCATATCCTTCACGTCGTAGTTGCTTGTCTTAGGCATCGTTACCTCTCAATCATAAAATCCAAGGTTAACTCGAAGGGGCATTGTGGCGGTTTTGAGGCCGAATTGCAAATCGAATCTGCCTGCAGGCTCGTCTCGGCGAAGGCGCGAGCCGTAGCGGAGTGGGCGACCCGGAACGAATGGGAACGAAACGCCCCCAAGGGGCAGGGAACGAATGGGAACGAAACGGAAAGATTGGGAAGGATG
>CAYUYD010000015.1:0-7825 GCA_964449105.1 uncultured Planctomycetaceae bacterium
AAGCACCGTCGTAATGTTCTCGGAGCGGTCCTCAGCGACGATCTTCACCGGCAGGCCGCTTTTGCGGTCCACCCACATCTCCAGCCAGACGACGGAGAACTCCTTGCTGTACTGTCGGCGGGTCGTGAGTTTTAGATAGTCCGTATCCTTCGGGTCGGTTTCGATGGCAGGGCGGGTTGACGGCTGGAAGTGCTTTATCACATCCTGTGCCTTCTGTCCGAAAGGCACGGGGAACGGGCCTTTGCCAAGTTGCAGGGGGTTGACCTTTTCGCCCGGCGGGGCGACCTGGTATCGGCTCATCTGCTTTATCCGCTCCTTGCGGACGGTCAGCCAGGTCCCGTCGAAGGCGTAATCTACCACGTCCTTTACCTTCGGGCCTGTGCCCTGGCGGAGCGTGTCGAAGTGGATGCGGAAACTGGCTGGGACTTTTTCGCTCGGACCCTGATAAAAAACCTTTCCGATGCGGCTTTCGGAGTCGCCCGTCTGGAGCATATCGACCTTGTAGTCGAGTTCTGCCGTGATATTGGGATATTTGCCCCCCGCCGCCTCAAGCCGCTCGAGTATCGCCATCACCGCCGGGTCAACAGCCGGAGCCGAGGTTGTTGTAGTCGTCGTGGCCGTTGTGATTGTGGTGGCCGTTGTGGTCGTGGTTGGCATCGGCGAGGTTGTGGTGGTCTCTTTCAGGCTCTTCCGCCAGGAAACCACGGCCCATTCCTTGCTATCCCATAGCACGATTCCATCTTTTCTGACAATGTGAGGAAGTATGTCGGAAGGCAGACCGTTCTCCCAATATGTCCATGCGCCTTGCAGGGCCGCCCGCGCAATATCCCAAGTATTATTGTCGGCCTGATATATTCCGTACAGGGGAAGCGTTTTGACCACAATCGCTTTACCCTCTTCGGAAGCCAGATCAACGGCCATCAGATCGATTGCGACCATATGGCTCTTTTTCTCAAATTGCGGCTTGAAGTAATAACCGATGTGGTTACGAACCGCGAAAATGGGGAAATACTGGTTGGCGCCAAGTTGTCGGCCGATGGTTGCATCAAATGCTGTACCGCTCGTTACCGCCGTCTGGCCGTCAAATGCAATCAGGTTATAGCTCGGATGGAAGTCCTTCACCTTGAATTCTTTGTGGGATTGTTCCTTCAGGTTAACGATGTGCAGAGTAGGAGGCGTCAGCCATGCGATTAAATTGTCATGCCTCAGGAATATTCGTCTGGACGAGGTTGCCTCATCGCTGAGAAGGATCTTTGACTTCGGCTCCAATTGATTATTGCTGATGGATACAAAGTAGGTTCTGGGATCATCCCAGAGTTTGACGACGGATCCATCGGGGTACAGGGACAGGACTTCAGCCCGCTTTTCCTGGATTGTTGGTGCTTCATCTTTTTTTACCTTTCCATCCTGGGTAATCCAAATGAGGTTACTACGAGTATAAAGCACGATAGTGCTATCATTCAGCACGGTTGCATTCAGGGGGGAGCTAGTGCCTTTGTATTCCCATGCCAGCGATGCTTCCTTTTCGCCGATGCCCTGTCGGTAGAACCGGATGACATACGACTGTGCTCGATGCTGGCGAGTGGATTCGATTAGTTCGAGCGTCTGCCAGAGAAACCACTTATCCGTCGCACACAAGAGCCTTGCATTGGTGGGATTAAACGCTTGTTTTTCGTGTGCATCAGCCACCGGCTGAGTGACGGGAGAGGTTGTCGTCTCGGCGGACAGGTACGCCGTCAGCAGCAGCGTCAGTGCGGTTATTGTGATGCGATGTTTCATTTGTTTGGTTCTCCTAAACGGTTGAACCTCTATCTTAAGGCTTGGCCATTTGATATTACAACAGAAGTTATCCCGAACGTTTGCATTGTAGGCCCAAAGGGCCGATCAGATGTTAGCCGGGCCCGTGAGGGCCCGGTTCCGATGCTCCAAACAGACCAGCCCCGGAGGGGCGGCAGAAGGTATCGCCTCTGCCGGTAAAATCTGCCGGCCCTCCGGGCCTCTGTATCTTATCTTCACCGCGAACCGTGGGCTTACGCCCACGGCCAACTTCTGATCGGCCCATCGGGCCTGGTCCGTCGGACATAAGAAATACAAAACTCAATAATCGCTTGTTTCAGTTTGCGGTGAACGGAAAAACCTTCCACCAACCTTAACTCCCGCCAGGATTATTGCCACGCCCAGCAGGGCTGCGGCGATGAGCCAGCCGCTGTCGCCCATTACGAACGTAACGGCTGCGATTACGGCGTAGCGAATCCACCGCCCGATGAAGTTTGCGGCAGCGAACGGGCGGAGCGGATAGCGGTAGGTCGCAGCCAGCATTCGAATTACGTCTATCGGGATCGGAAGGATGTTAAAAATCACCAGCAGCGCGAAAGGCTTTTGGCCGAACCAGTCGGCGGCGCGGGCGTAGAGTTTCGTTCCACGTACCCGCGCGGCGCGCTTATGCCGCAGCACCAGCGTGAAAAGGTGAAAATCGTGCAGGTTTGCGACGGTCGATGCGAATGCCCCAACGGACGCCACCAGCAGCGTTGTGATAATGAGGCTGTCGGACAGTCCCGCCTGACGGGTGGCAAGGATCGAGACAATCCAGCCGGTCGGAAGTGGCAGGAAGGTGCAGGCCAGCGAGATGTAGATCGCGAAGATGAGCAGTTTGAGCGTGGCATCGACCTGGGCCGTTACGCCGCGGGGGTTGTCGAGGAACTCCCGCCAGGAGACCCCAAGCCGGCCCAGCATGACCGCCGCAGGGATCACCAGCGCGAGCAGCCAGGCGATATACGCCGCCAGCCAGCGCTTCACGCTCAGCCCGTCGCCGTCGTCGGGCAAGCCGGCGCCTGGTTCCGCTTCCTGGCGGTCGCGGCTAACAGAATCAGGAATTTTCGTTGGTGATTCTTCCATCTTTCATATAGACGACCCGATCGGCTGCCTGGGCCACCGCGGGCGAATGAGTTATCATAACAATTGTCTGGCCGTCCTGTCGATTCGCCTCGCCCAGCAGTTCGAGCAGGGCATCGGCGTTTTCCGAATCGAGGCTTCCGGTCGGTTCATCGGCCAGGAGGATGTCGGGTCGATGCGCGATGGCCCGCGCCACTGCCAGTCGCTGCTGCTGACCGATGGACATCTGTGACGGTTTTTTGCGTGCGACGTCCGCGACGCCCATCGCGCGCAGCAGTTCGCCCGTCCCGCTCGAATCAAGCCCGCGAATCCGCAGCGACAGTGCGATATTGTCGTATCCGCTCAGGACGCCGACGAGGTTGAATCGCTGGAAGACAAAGCCGATTTTCCGCCGGCGCAGGTCGGCCCTGCCTCGCTCGCCCAGGCTGGTCGTGTCGCGCCCGTCGATGACGACGGACCCTTCATCCGCCCCGGACATCAGGCCTAGGACGTGCAAAAGCGTGCTCTTTCCGCACCCGCTCGGACCCATCACAGCCAGGAACTCGCCCCGCCGAACGCGCAGGTCCAGCCCGCGCAGAACGTGCTCCCGCACCTCCCCGCTGCCGAAGGACTTGTGCAGACCAGCCGCTTCCAAAATGTATTCGTTGCCGGAGTTGGTCATTTTTTAGCCGCGAACTACACGAACAAAACGAACAAAACAGATTTATTGGCCGCGAACAACGCGAACTAAAACAGAAAAAATTAGTTACAAACAGAAAAAGAACAAAACATCGGCCGCGAACAAAAGAATTTATTTAGTAAAAACTACACGCTCAAAGTCGAAGTATTCCTTGCCAAAGTTGACCAGAAAACCCAACGGCAGCCCCGCAGCCTTGAGATAATTGATCAACTGTGCCTTGTACAAGGGGTTATCACGTTCCGTTGCCTTAATCTCGATGATGATTTTTTCATTTACGAGAAGGTCAACGACATAATCGCCCACGAGGATCTGCTTGTAAAAAACCTGCAATGCCGCCTGCTGTTGAACTTTAAATCCTCGTTCGCGGAGTTCATATACCAATGACTTTTCATAGACTTTTTCGAGAAAGCCACAGCCAAGAACATCGTGTACTGCGATACACGCTGCCTTGATGTCGTAACTTTCCTTGGGAAAGAGAAGATCCTTACGCCTGATTTTATTGTTTAGTTTCCCCATCTATTTTTTGTCTTTTCTTTTTCTATTATAATTTGTTTTTGTTCGCGTTGTTCGCGGCTAATAACGCTTTACTCCAGACTTAATGTTTCAGCCACATCCACGTTCATTGCCCGCCAGGCCGGGTATATCGCCGCCAGCGTCCCGCCGACCACCGCAGCCGCGGCGGCTATCAGCATCCATTCGACGGTAATCTGTACGGTCAGCAGAGGCCTGACCGCTTCGATTGCCGCCCCTGCGGCGGGGGAAAGCGCTATACCCGCAGCCGCTCCTGCTGCGGTCAGTATCAGCGATTCGGTCAGTATTTCTTTTAGTATGAACCGCCTCGTCGCGCCCATCGAACGAAGTATCGCAATCTCACGCCTCCGCTGGATGACCATCGTGTAAAGCGTTACCAGGATAAACAGAAACGCCACGATCAGCGTGATGGTGTTGACCGTATCGACGAACAGGTACATTATTCCGAAGCGGTCCTCAAGCATTCCCCGGTACTCGTCGATGGAGACGGCATTGAGGTTTTTGTTTCTTCGGATTTCTTCGACTGCCGCGCCGAGTCGTGCGCCCTGGCGGAGTTTGACCAGCAGCAGCGTGTACCGCCCAAGCCGGCCGTTGAAAAGGTATTCCGCAGTCGCCAGCGGGATGAACGCGCGGACCATCGCCCCGGCAGGGACGATTCCCACGACGGTGAATGTATGCCCCGCCGAATATACCGTATCGCCCCTTTTCAGCCCGGCTACCCTTGCCAGGCGCGAGTCGATGACCATCTCCAGCCCGCCATGAGCGGCGAGATCGGACTCGGAAATGTCCACCACATTCTCGCCGGGGGCGGTGAGTTTCTCCCCCAGCCAGCGGGCGCAGGCGTTGTCGGGGTCGAATACCCGCCCGCCGTCGGCCACTCCGCCCTTGCCGAGCAGGCGCGGAAGGTATTCGGGACGGACGCCGACGACATTGTGTTCGACGCCCCTGATGCTGATTCGATGGAGGTAAATCGGGACGACGTACTCGGCTGCTGCGGCGCTTCCGGCTGCCGGATTCCTCAGCGCTTCGGCGTCTTTTTCGGACAGGCCCCCGCCGCTGATTGTGGTGATGTTGTCGGACCATTGGGCGGGATAGACAATCAGGTCGGCATCGACGGCCTCCCACCTGTCTGCGACCTCGCCCAGCGACCCGCGCGCAAGACCCGAAAGCGTAACAAGCATACACACGCCGATGGCTACGCCCAATGCGCTCAGTGCGCTGGGAACCTTGTGGTGCATTATGTTGGCCAGGGCCAGGGGAACCATTTAATTTCCAATTGCCGATTGCCCTTCGGGGCGCCTTCGGCGTCCAATTTTCAATTGAAAGAGAAAAGAAAGAGAAAAAGGGTCCTGCCCTCTTTTCTCTACCGCGATTGTAAATGACCGATACGGGATTGTCGAGTCCGACCGGCAAACAGACTTGAAACACAGGCAGACAGACGATAGAGTAGTGCGACGATGCATAAAGAACGCCGGCGGCTGCGGAAGCGTATCCGCTAATCGGTCCCGACAAGGTCGAAATAATTTCCCGGCGGGTCAAAGCAAAGCGAAAAAACAGGAACAACAACATGCTACACATGCACAGCGAGATTATCAAAAGGGGTGCCCAGCGCAGCCCGCACAGGGCGCTGCTGAAGGCCGCCGGCCTGACCGACGCCGACATCCGCAAGCCCCTCATTGCAATCTGTAGTTCACATACGGATGTTGTACCGGGACACGTGCATCTCGACGCCGTCGTGGATTTCATCAAGGCCAAGGTGCGTTTCTTCGGCGCCACGCCGCTGGTATTCAACACCATCGCCATCTGCGACGGAATCGCGATGGGTCATACCGGTATGAAATATTCGCTTCCCAGCAGGGAACTTATCGCCGACAGCGTCGAGAGCATGTGCCTGGCGCACGGCTTCGACGCGATGATCTGCCTGTCCAGCTGCGACAAGATCACACCCGGGATGCTCATGGGCGCGTTGCGCGTGAACATCCCTACGGTCTTTGTAGCGGGCGGGCCTATGGAAGCAGGCAGGCTCAACGGGCGGGACGTTGACCTGACAGACCAGTTCTGCGCCGTCGCAGCACGGGAAACCAGGCAGATAACGCCCTTTGGACTGAAACAGTTCGAGAACAGCACCTGCCCGACCTGCGGTTCGTGCAGCGGGATGTTCACCGCCAACAGTATGAACTGTATGGCCGAAGCCCTCGGAATGGCGATTCCGGGAAGCGGTACGACACTGGCGACCAGTCCGGCCAGGATGGTGCTCTACGCCTTGGCCGCCGAACGGGCCTACAAAATGGTGAGAAGCTGGATGATCCAGAAGTGCGATAAATCCTGGCCCTGGCTTCCGAGGCAGATTGTAACCCGTGGGGCAATCGCCAACGCGATGACGCTGGATATGGCGATGGGCGGCTCGACCAATACCGTCCTGCACCTGCTGGCGATAGCCAACGAAGCCGGCGTGGAGTTCACGCTGGACGACATTGAGGAGATATCGAAGCGGACGCCCAACATCTGCCGCGTCGCGCCTTCAGCCACGCCGGAAGGGAAAATGTATCACATGCAGGATGTCCACCGCGCCGGAGGAGTCTTCACGATTCTCAGCCAACTTGATGCCGACAAACCCGGGCTGCTCGATGGTGAATGTATGACCGTTACAGGCCTGTCTTTCGCGAGAAATCTCATCAACTGGTCGCTTCGGAGCAAGAGGACTCACTATGAAGCCAGGAGGTTATACGTCGGGGGTTGGCAGGCCACTGGACGGAGCGTCTCCGCCGTCAAGGCCATGCTCCGGGGCGAAAAACCGGAGAACCTGCCCGTTATAAATGACGAACCCTTCGACGCATTCGACGTAATCCGCCCGGTGGAAAAAGCCTTCACGAAAAAGGGTGGACTTGCGGTTCTCTACGGCAACATCGCCCGCGACGGAAGCATTGTCAAACTCGCCGGCGTCGATCCGAAGATGTACCGCCACAGCGGGCCTGCCAGGATCTTTGAGAGCCAGGAGGACGCCTGCGAAGGGATCCTCGGCGGCAAGGTCAAACCCGGCGAGGTGGTCGTCATCCGCAACGAAGGCCCTCGCGGCGGGCCCGGAATGCAGGAAATGCTCGCGCCGACAAGTTACATCAAGGGCCTGGGGCTGGGCGATAAATGTGCCCTGATTACCGACGGGCGCTTCAGCGGCGGAACAGCCGGCGCCTGCATAGGACACATCTCGCCCGAAGCCGCCGCCGGGGGCGAGATCGGCCTGCTGAAAAACGGCGATATAATCGACATCGACATCCCAGCCGGAAAAATCAACGCCGCCGTAACCGAGGCGGAGTTTGAACAACGACGAAAACACCACAAACCCCGTCCGCCACAGATTACAACAGGCGCTCTTGGGCGGTACGCCGCCCTCGTAACCTCCGCCGACAAAGGTGCCGTGCTCGACTGGCCGGGGAAAAACAAGTAGCCACAGAGACGCAGAGAGCGCAGAGATAAAACAAGTTAAGTTTATTGAATCATACGTTTCTAATGAGACAGGGTGGCACGAGTTGCTTGCAACCAGTGTTTCGGCAATAATTTCCGCGTAAGAATCGTTCCAGGCGGAGGCTTGCGCTGTGAGCCCGGGCTTCATAGTTATTATCGTCATCCTGGTAATCGCGGGGATTGCCTATGCCTTTTACGCCTCCGCTCAGCGCCGAAAGGAACTGGCTGCGTGGGCGCACGCCAACGGGATGAGTTTCGATC
>CAYUYD010000015.1:7835-17321 GCA_964449105.1 uncultured Planctomycetaceae bacterium
AGCAATTTCAAGTGCCTCCGCCGAGGCCACAGCCGGTACGCATACAACATCATGTCAGGCCGGTGGTCCGACCTTCCGATAACGGCCTTCGATTACCACTACGCGACTGGGTCGGGCAAGAACCGCTCCGATCACTATTTCTCTGCCGTCATCATCGCCGGCCCGGTCCCGCTGAAACCCCTTTACATCCGGCGCGAAGGTTTCTTCGACAAGTTGACGGAATTTTTCGGCTTTGACGATATTGACTTTGAGTCAGCCGAGTTCAGCCGGAAGTTCTTCGTCAAAAGCCCCGACAAGCGATGGGCCTACGACGTAATCCACCAGCGGATGATGGAGTACCTGCTGGCTGCGCCGGATTTCGGCATTCAGTTTGACTTGATGCACCTCATCGCCTGGCGCAGCCGGAAGTTCTCGCTGGCGGATTTCCAGGCAGCCGCCGAGTTGATTTGCGGCATACTCGACCGCCTGCCGGAATATGTCGTCCGACAACAGAAAGGAGAATCACTATCGTGATGATACAGGCTGAAGCAAATCTGATTCCGCTGTATATTGTCCTTGCGATTGTTTTGTTCATCGTGATCTGGGTGGTGGCTACGTACAACACGCTGGTTCGTCTGCGGCAGCACGTGCGGGAGTCGTGGTCGGGAATAGATACGGAACTTCGCCGGCGGTACGACCTGATTCCCAATCTTGTCGAGACGGTCAAGGGCTACGCCGCGCACGAGCGGGAGGTACTGGTCGCAGTTACCGAGGCCCGCAACCGCGCGGTCGATTCGACCGGTTCGCCGGAATCGCAGGCAAGGGACGAAAATGCCTTCGTCGGTTCGCTTCGGCAACTTTTCGCCGTAGCGGAAAATTACCCGAACCTCAAGGCCAGCGAGAATTTCCTGCAACTCCAGAAGGAACTGGCCAACACCGAAGACCGCATCCAGGCGGCCCGGCGGTTCTACAACGCCAACGTCCGCGACATCAACACCCGCGTCGAGGTTTTTCCGTCCAACCTCATCGCGGGGATATTTCACTTTGGCAAGGAAGAGTTCTTCGAGATCGAGGACGCCGGTGTCCGCCTCCCGCCGAAGGTGAATCTGCAATAAGCGATTCGGCGTTTTTTCAGATTCGTCGCGTATAATCCGGTATAATAACATCGAGTACGAGGACGAGATTATGAGTTGCGATATTACAGAGTCAATCCGCAAGGCAACCGAGGTCTTGAAGGCTGCCGGGGCCAAAGAGGTGTACGTCTTCGGTTCGGCGGCGACGGGCGAGATGGACGAATACTCCGACGTCGATATGGCCGTCGCGGGCCTGCCGGCGGAGGTGTTCTTTCGGGCTTGGGCGCGGGCCGTCAGGGCTTTCCCGGGCAGGGAGATGGATTTGGTAAATCTTGACAACAATAATCCCTTTGCCCGTTTTTTGACGGAAGAGGGAGAACTCAAACGTGTCGGATAAACTGAAAAAAGTCGTCAATTTTGAAATGTCCCAACTTCATCGGCTACTTGATGAATATCGCCCACTTTTGGATTCCGCTTCCAAAGACGATATGAATGGTACTGAGACGATGGCTTTGGGAGGTATTCTCCATTCTTTCTACAATGGCATAGAGAATATCTTCAAGCGAATTGACGCTCTGGTTGATGGGCGTACAATTCGCAGTGCGGCATGGCATCGGGAACTGCTGGATTCCATGGCGAGCAGGGGTCGGTCGCGGCTCGTGGGACGAATTACCCCATCAAGTCATCGGAGTAATCCATTAGCGTTTTTCCGTCGGTTGTGATTGAGGCATTGTCGCCAGTGGTTTTCCGACGTAGCGGAAGGCGAAGCGTTTTTCGCTTATACTGAACGCGCCCGGGCCGCCGAAGCGAATGTCTATCCGCAGGCCCTTCGTCGCCTTGCCTTTGGCGACGAAGCGATGCGTGCCGCGAGCAAGCGAAATCGGAAGGTACTTCCATCCCGCTCCGGCAGGGACCTCCAGCGTCTTCCCATCCACCTCAATCGCCAACTCCCCGTCGAAGTTCACCTGGAACTGATACATATCGTCGGTCGGAACGTCGAAGTATCCTTCCAGTTCGAAGGTCTGGCCCTTCTTGACTCCCGCGGCCGACAAGGCCTTTCCGTCGCGCATGTCCTTGACAGCAAATGAGTTATCGCCATCGACAGCGAGTTTCAGGCCTGGGTTAATCGGCGTTGACTTCGGCGGTTCGACGCCTTTGAGCCTGGCGGGCGGTTCGATAGTCAGTTCAATCGGGGCCGAAGCCACCGAAACTGTTTTGCCGTCCGTTTCAATAGTGCCGACCGCCTGCAGGCGGACCGCCCCCATGCCAAGACGGCGAGTGTCGATTTCGACTGTCTTCACAGTACTCGCATCGCCTTCGACGGCGGCCAGTTCGCGCGAATTGTGGAACACGGCTATTTTCTTGGCACCGGGTAACTTCACCGAAATCGGAACCTTCGCGCCCAGCGGGACGACATTGAGGGCCAAGGCGCAGACGGCGCTGAGTTTCTGCCCATTGTTATCGACCGTGATTCCGGCGACGAGGTTGCCCTGCGTGGCTATCGCGTCGGCTGTAACGGCGACGATGCGGAGTTCGTGCCATCCGTCGGAAAGCCCGGCTGTGTCTATTTTAAACGGTTCGCCCGGCGGACGGAACGCCTGTCGGAGTCCGTCGATAAAGAGTTCATACCGCCCGATCTTGATGTCCTTTTCCTTTACGCCCGGCGTGAGCGTTATCTCGCCCTTGACGGTTTGGCCCGAATTGACGCCCGTCAACGTAACGGTTGGAATTTTCGCCCAGGGCCGGCAGAGCGGGTCGCCTATTATCAGCAGTTGATAAGGTCCGGCGACGGACTGGTAGAACGCCTCCGCCAGTGAGCAGCCGGCGGCATAGAAGCAGTGCATAAACGGTGTGGGGAACTTGGCCTGGATGGCGAACGGTTCGGTAACGGTCCCGCAGGTTCCGGCGGCTCCGGCGCGGATGAACTCCGTACAGGAGGTCTGTCCGGAGGTCTGGCTCATGCCTCCGCCGTGACTGGTCAGATGTTCGCAGATAGCGCCTGGCAGGATGGTACAGCCCGACTTGCCCCAGTCGAACGTCGCCGAACCCGCCGACAGACCCATTACGTCGTCGCGGTCTTTCGGCAGAACGCCCTCGACGGTCTGGGCATTGACGCCGATGGTTTTCAGGCCGGCGATGGCCGAGGCGAAGCCCCATTGGCGGGTGCGCGAGCGAATGTCGCCATTGG
Source organism: uncultured Planctomycetaceae bacterium (assembly GCA_964449105.1). GTDB lineage: Bacteria > Planctomycetota > Phycisphaerae > SM23-33 > SM23-33 > JAUWNJ01. The sequence continues at coordinate 11,076 of CAYUYD010000015.1, forward strand.
TCATGTAATAGATCGTCCCTTTCGGGCGCGTTCCGTCGGCGGCGGCGCTTCGGCGGAGGGAAGTTATCGCTTCGCCGACCGACGTGCCCCGTCCGCTGGTTACCGCAAGGACCGTCGAGAGCACGTATCCCTGGTAGGGCGGTGCCGTGGCGATCCGCCCGTCCGGACCCCACCCGTATCGGCTGGAAAAACCGAGCGGCGGCTGGAGACTGGCGGTCGGCGGGCGGATCTTCTCCAGAAGTTCCTTGAAATCCTTGCGTTCCCGCAGCGGCTGGAGGTCTTCATCCGCCTCCATATGTTTCCGGTCGCTCCATCCGGCCTGTACGGCCTGGGTCAGCGCCGACATCGCGTCGTCGAGTTTTTCCTGCCTCGCCAGGCAGCAGGCGAGGTTGTAAAGCGGGTTTGCCGCTTTTGGGTGGGCCTTGATTACTTCGCGGTAGATTTTTTCGGCATCGGCCCATTTATTTTCGAGGACGAGTTGCCCCGCACTGTTGAGGTTTTGTTGCTGTTCCGGCGTAAATTGCTCCTGCGGCGTTGTGTTTTGTGTTATTCGGCGGGCATACCAGTTGTTGTAGAGCGAAATGTAGCCGAGGGTTCGCTTGACCGGGTCGCCGGGCTGCTTTTGCACAACCCAGCGGTAAAGGTAGGTCATGCTGTTTATCGAGGCGCTGGTCGTGAGCGGTTTGTCGATCTTGATGCCGGTGAGGTCCTTGCCCAGGTTGACGCAATAGGGCAGATCGGCTGAATAGACGATGCAATCCGCCTGCTTTTCCAGCCCTCGTTTGGCGATCTCGTCCAGCACCGGCTTGAGGATGCGTTCACGGAAGCCCTCCACGTCGATCGAATCGAACGCCCACGCAGCCCCGCCGGACAGATAGACCACGTTGTTCGGCGGGATGTTGCGCAGGCGGACGAATTCGTTGGCCACAGCCAGCGACGCCCAACTGTCTTCGTTGACGACTACGACCACGCCTTCAGGCCCGCCGCCGCCCTGCGCCCGACCGCCGACCGAAAGAATCAGACACGCCGCAATCAACAAACCGACTCGTTGGATTTTCCGCTGTAATTCGCTGCTTTTCATACGTTGTTTCCTGATAAGTTATTAAGTGACACATCCTTGCGACAAGGATATAAGATAAAACCCGCAGATGGTAGCGAGGTTTCGTAATGACAGCGAAATCAATAAGGGAGAATCATCATGGGTGAACCTGTAGTGCATTGGGAGATTGGCGCGAAGGATGCCGAAAAGTTGCAGGAGTTTTACGGGAATCTGTTCGACTGGCAGATTGATTCGGTCGGTTTTCCGGGCTACGCGCAGGTCAACACCGGCCAGGAAGGCATCTGCGGCGACATCATGCAGATAAAAGAGGACATCCCGCCGTATGTAACCTTCTACGTGGAGGTGAACGACCTCCAGGCGTATCTGGACAAGGCAGAAGGCCTCGGCGGAAAGACCGTCGTGCCGCCGACGCAGATACCGATGATCGGGTCATTCGCGGTATTCCTCGACACGGAAGGACACGGAATCGGACTGTTTAAGAAAGAGTAAAGAATAAGAAAAGGTGGGTCATCGGCGTAGTTTATCCGCCTTTGGCGGGCCTTGCCCCAGCATACTCGACTCGAAAAGACAAGGGTAAACGACATGACGCCAAAAAAGTTCCTGACCCCTTTAAATCCCAAACTGTGGATATTTCAGAAGGAGAGTGATCATGATGACACAGAGTCAGAAATGGACAGGTCTGTTATTTTCCTTGGTATGTATTCTTTGCACGGGAATAAAGGCCAAAGGGGCTGATGGGTTTGAACAGTTGACTCTAAAGATTGCTACAACGGCAAAGGACGTTCTTCCATTGGAGCCGATCCCGATTACTATTAGTTTGTCCAATACGACTGAAAAGCCTGTTAAAGGACACACAGTGATAAGACCGAACGCGGGTTTCCTTGAGATATACGTCGCGACAGGCGACCAGCCCTTCGAGAACTTCCGTACGGCGGATTGGCCCCTGGCGAATATGGCATTAAAGGAAAGATTTCTTCGGCCTGATGAAGTTCGCTCCGTGAGTGGATACCTCTACTATGCTCATGCTGCCGATCCGGACAAAGAGAAGGGGCGATACCTCTTATCATCATCTGGGACCTATCGCATCAAGGTTGTGCTGAAAGACAAAGACGGAAAGAGGGAGATCGAGTCAAACATTCTCACCGTGGAGACCAAAACGCCGCGTGGAGATGACGCTGATGCCTATGAGTTCCTCAAAGGTCTGCAAGACACCGAGGATAAGGACAGCGCCGGGAAACCCGTTTCCTATACCTCATTCCTGCTGAGTGGAGGTGAGCGCAATCCAACGGCAAGACAGCAGAAGGTGATGGAGAAACAGGAGGAGTTTCTTTCGAGATTCCCAAACAGCCGGTACTCCCGTTACGTCTGCTATTCGCTCGGGCGCACCTATAGGCTGGGCGAAAATATTGAACGAGGAATGCTGTTGCTGGAGAAAGCAGGCAGTTATGATGACTTCTTCCTTGCACCCATAGCTTTGCGAGTGCTTGTGGAAACTTGCTTGAAGCAAAAAGACTTGAATAAAGCCAAGCAACATCTGGCCACTCTTGAGAGGCGATTTCCTGATAGTCCCTCAGCAAGGGTGGCCGCCGAACAGGTCGGCAAGGTCGCTTCAGAGACTCGCCCAGCTGGGAATAAATAGGAAACTAAGGAGCCGGAGCGATTAGTTCTATTTCGGCGAGGTTGCCTTCTTTGCCTTTGCCGCCAAGGGCGATTCGGGGTAATCCCCGGCGATTCGCTGGAGCGTCTTCCTGGCCAAGTCGGTCTTTTGCATATTCGTGTAGGCATCAGAGGCCAGCATCAGCAGTTCCGGTGCGTAGTTGCTGCGAGGATTGACTTTGGCGAGTCGTTCCGCCTGTTGGGCGGCGTCGGCGTATTGCTTCTGCTCCATCGCCAGTTTCGCGCGAATCAGCGTCGAAAAACCCTCCAGTTTGTCGGCTGGGAATTCGTATTCCCATTTGTCCAGAGCCTCGGTTGCATCGTCGAATAATCGGCGGCGGAGGTAATCCTCTGCCTGGCGTGCAAGGTCGCCCTTTCGCACGGACGGTTTAATCTTCGCATCGCCCCCTGCGGTCCCGGATGAACGGTACGCTTCGGCGGCCTTGTCGTAGTCGCCGCGATGCCGCCAGACGTCGCCGATGCCGATTTTCGCCTCGCGGATGGCGCTGTTGGTCGTCAGGGCCGAATATTTTTTGATAGTTTGGGAAAAGATTTCCATCGCGCGGTCGTCCTTGCCGTCGGACAGTGCACACCGGCCTGCGCCGGCGAGCATTTCGGCGGCTGCGTCGGGCGCATCGGTCATCTTTGCCGCTTTCAGCAGCGCCTCGGTGGCGCGGGCGGGGGCTTTGGCGGTCCCAACCAGCGCATCGGCATAGACGCCCATCACTTCGCGCAGGACCGGCGCCGGGGCATCGTCGTGCTCGATAAGCGCATCACCCGCCCGGATGATCGCATCGTTCAGCCCCGCACGTTGGAACAGAATAACAGCGCCGGCGATGTCGCGCGGGTCGGCGGCGGTGAAATCGTAATTCGAGACGATACGGGCATAATCAGCCGGCGGGTCCAGTATGTTCTTCGTAACCTTATCCCACGGGCGGCAAACGGATATTACGTTGGTTCGCGTGAGTGTTTGCCCGGCGGTCTTGACGGTCAGCGTTACCTTGAACAGCCCGTCGCGGAGATAGACGTGTTCGCACCGCTTGTCCGAAGACTTCTGCCCGTCGCCGAAATCCCATTGGTGCTCAACCTTGTCTCCGAAACGTCCCTTCAGCAGGGTCTCGAATATGTATCGCTGGAAGTAGCGATTGGACAGAAAGGTTTCTCCGGCCTGGACGTCGATGAAGTCGGCGTGCATCGCCCAGCCGTATCGCTCTAATATTTCCGGTTCGCCCCGGCGGATCGGCGCGAAGGCGTCGGGCGGGATTTTCCAAAGCCTCCGCTCGTTCGGTTCGCGCCACGCCGCCACGATCACCGGGTCGCCGCCGGTGCTGACGTGATAGACCTTCAGTTCGTGCAGGCCCGCGGACAGTTTAATGCCGCCCTGACGGACCGCCTGCCGCTGTGGCGGGTGATGACGCCCGTTGGAAACAATCTCCTTTCCGTCGATTAGAAGGAAGGATGCGTCCTGGCTGGAGGTGGAAAAGACATATTCGCCGTCGGAGGGGCATATAAGCCAGCCGGTGAACAGGCTGCAAAGACTACTCTGCGGGCCGAAGGGATTGTGCCCAAGGAAAATGTCTTCGCGAAAGTCCCGCCCCAGAAGTTTTTCGCTTCGGTCGAAGACTTGCCGGACCTGCCGGAGGTCCGCTATACCTCCGCCGCTGTAGGACCGGCTTTCCATCAACACGCCTCGGCGAATTGTCAGTTCCTGCTGGGGTTTTTCGGTTTTGGCGTTTCCGAAATAGACGAAGTATTTTTTGATGGGCGGCCGGAGCGCAAAGGCGACCCGGACGCTGTCGCCCGGTCCCGTCATCAGCACTCGATGCGGAAGGAACGTTCCGGTCGCGGTTGTTACGCGGATGTCGCGCCCGTCGGCCTGGGTAAGCCCGCCGGTAAGCATGGTAACAACGCCGACCTCATCGCCGGGCAGGTTGTTTTTTGGGGGGATGTCGGATACCGTTACGCCACGACGGTAAAGCCAGTTGTAGTTCCACCAGCCTTCCTGCGCGAATACCGGCGCAGCGGTCGCCGCCACCGCCGCCGCGATAAAAACCCAAAACCGTACCAATCCGTACCTCATGATAGGCTCTTATACTTTAACGCAGGCGTTTCGGCAAAGTTGCTTGTTATTAGCAGGGATACAGGGGATGCAGGGGATAACGTCCAATAAAAGATAACAAGAAAAAGATTTTATCCCGTGTATCCCCTGAATCCCTGCAAATCTTCGCAGCACTACCTATGAATCGCAACCTTTTCGATTCTGAAGCATCCCAGCGTCGAGATGATTCCGAAAAAGTCATCTATGTTTCCGTCGCCGAAGACCAGCGTGATGTGTCCGGCGTTGTAGCCGTTCAGCGCCGCGTCGAAACCGACCCATTTTTCCCCCACCAGCGCACGGTTCCAGGCGTGAGGTGAGAAGATATCCTTCCTGCCCCCGAAACTCTCGACATACGCCATGCCGGTAACGACCTGGGCCGGTATTCCGGAGGCTCGGCAGAGTGCGGCTGACAGGACGGCGTGTTCGGTGCAGTCGCCCTGCCGGCTGGCGGCGACCTCAACGGCAGAGGCGTAACCGACGGAGAGGTCCTTCGTCGTGATATAGTTTCGGACGAATTTCTCAATTTTCCTGACGGCTTCGGCGGCGTCTATGGTGTCGCCGACTGCCTGGCGGGCAAGGGACTTTATCTTCTCGTCGTCGCACTGAATGAATTGCGTCGGTTTCAGCGCCGCCAATGCGGTCTTATCGGAACCTTTATATGGGAATGTGCTTCCCGCCGCCGGGCGGACGGGCCTGACCGTTACGATAACCTTCCCGTCGGCACCGCTGCGGACGGTTTGATTGTCAGTGGCGGGAATTTGCAGTTTCGCCTTGCCGGCCGGTTGGCTGGTCGGCTCAAGCGTATATTCTATTGCCTTGGCTGAACCGACGCCTTTCAGCGGTTCGGGCGGTGAGAGTAAAAACTTGTCGAGGAAATCCGCAACGTCGTTTTCGCTCATAGCGAACTGCCGGCTGCACGCTATAAGTTCGAACTTCATCCCGAGCATAGCAACTACGCTTTTCTGGACGTCGGCGTTTTTATCCACGTAACTGGTGGAGGTGATTGCACCGGTGGGGTCCTTTACGACGGTCGTTACTTCCGTCAGAGGCACGACCCGCCCCAGCAGGTCCACGTTCATGGTGGTTCCGACGCGAACCTCCGCCTCCAGCGCCTGCAGCATATAGGCGGAAAACGCCTTGGTGGTGTATGTCGTGCCTTCCTTCAGACCCTTTTTCCTTTCCAGCAGGCGCATCGCCTCGCTCATCATCGCCCCTTCGGGCCAGTCCATGGTGCGTTTCTGGACGCTCCGGCCCGCGGTGAAGGTAACACTGACCTTGCCGTCTGCGCCGATGACGCCTTTGATTGGGGTAGCCAGGGCGCCCATACCTATGCCCTGGACAGCCTCGAATGCCAGCGGTTTGCCGTCGGTGGTCTCGACGTGTTGTTCAACCTGGCGGATGGTTATCTCTACGCTGTCCCGGCTTATCGTGA
>CAYUYD010000016.1:0-17270 GCA_964449105.1 uncultured Planctomycetaceae bacterium
GGCAGGATGGACAACCGCCAGTACCTCCGGCAGCACCGAACCCGGTGTGTGATGGTCCGTTACAATCACATCCATGCCCAGTTCACCCGCCCGGCGCAACTGCTCGACGGCCGATATGCCGCAATCCACCGTTACCAGCAATTTGACGCCACCGGCTGCGATTTTCTCGACGGCTTCGACGTTGACGCCGTAGCCCTCTTCCAACCGGTGCGGCACGTAATAATCGACATCCGCCCCGTGCATCGCCAGGCAGCGATAGAGAATCGCCACCGCCGTCATTCCGTCAACGTCGTAATCGCCGTAGATGCAGATTTTCTCCCCGTCGCGCAAAGCCCCTGCCAGTCGCTCGGCGGCGACATCTATTCCGCATAAAAGTTCGGGTGGATGGAGGTCGGTCAGTTTGGGATTGAGGAACCTGCGGATCGGCTCGATCTCGTCCAGCCCGCGGTTATGCAGGATTTGCGCAATCAGCGGCGAGGTCTTCAGCCGCTCGGCGTTTTCGACAGCGCCGTCCCAGGCAGGGGCGACCTGCCGGCGATAACCGTTATGCTTCCATGCCCTTCGCCGCGCCATTTGCCTCACTCACCTTCCGTGTGATTCTTCCCGGTCGGCATTATAACAGATGGGCCGCAGAGGCACAGAGAACACAGAGGATAAATAGGATTAGAATAAATTCCTGTTTTCTGCTTTTGTTTTCTTTGATTTCTCTATCTCTCTGCGCTCTCTGCGTCTCTGTGGCCTCTTTCTGTTAGAGACTCCTATTCGCCGAACAGCACATCCTGCATAGAGTAAAGCCCGGGCTTCTTCTCGGCAAGCCATAAGGCTGCCCGCAGCGCGCCGCGTGCGAAGGTGTCGCGGGTGTGGGCGGAGTGCGAGATCGTTACCGTCTCGCCGAGGCAGCCGAAATGGACGCTGTGCTCGCCGACCGTATCGCCCAGACGAACGGCGTGCATACCTATCTCGCCGGGGCGGCGCGGGCTTTTGCCTCCCCGGCCAAGAACGGCCGACTCGCCGTATTCCCTGCCTGTGGCGGCGCAAACGGCTTTGGCCAGCGCGATGGCCGTTCCCGAAGGGGCGTCCTTCTTGAAACGATGGTGCGCCTCGGTAATCTCGACGTCGTAGTCCTCGCCGAGCGCGGAGGCGACCTCGCCGACGACCTTCAGCAGCAGGTTCACGCCGACGGACATATTCGCCGCCTGGACGATTGCGATGCGTGAGGCGGAATCCGCCACCTCCGCCAGCTGCGATTCCGTCAGGCCGGTCGTGCCTATAACCATCGCAACGCTGCGCTCCCGGCAGACCTCCAGCCAGTGCATCGTCCCTTCGGCGGACGAAAAGTCGATAAGCACCTGCGGGGCGCCGGTAAGTTGCTCGGTTACCTTTACGCCGAAGGTTCCCGCGCCGGCCAACTCGCCGACATCGCGCCCGACTGCATCGTTGCCCGGCGATTCCAGAGCGCCGACGATATCAAACTGCTCAGACCCAATCGCCAAGGCCGCTATCCGCCGACCCATCCGCCCGGCTGCTCCGGTTATCGCTATCTTTGTCATTGGTCAAACCCTTGAGGAACAGAATAGTTCACGAATTACACGAATTGCACGAATTTTCAAAAAACAGAAAGGCAATTTCTTATTTTTTCTATTCGTGTAATTCGTGGAATTCTTTTGCCTCTACGCCGAATAGACCTCTTCGCCCTCTCTGGCAAACTGTGCGATCATGGAATCGCCTTTTTCCCATTCTTCCGGCGTCATGGCAACAGCCTCGATGGGTTCCCACAAATCGTAAATCGCATCGGAAAGAACAACTATCCGTTCCCAGTGGCTCTTGCCCGCAAAATCGTCCGATACTACCACCAGGTCAATATCACTCCATTCGCGCCAATCTCCTCTGGCATAAGAGCCATAGAGGATGATCTTCGACGCCTTGACACCGTGGCCCTCAAGGGCCTCACCGAAACGCCGAATAATTTTTATAACTGCTTCTTTATCCATTCCAGCACCTCTTTGCCATTAGTCAGAATTTCCTGAATGGCCGCTTTAGAATATTGGCTTTGGAGCGTCATCAGGTCATCGGGATAACGTGTAGCCACATTGACTTCGTTCAACCGTACGATAAACCTTCCGATTTCTTCCGGCGGCGTACAACCAATCTTTTCCAGAAGATAGATAAGGTTATGTGTCTTGGGCGGCACAATATCCAATCTCGATTGGAACAATCCTTTGAGAGCCTTCTCGACGGATAGATGACACATGAACAATGCGTACAATCGCCGGTCGCCGCGCAGCAGGTACTTGGCTGTGTCCATGTCGTAGTCAGCCTGCTTCATCCATTCTTCAGGTGGTTTGACCGTCACGGTTGACCTTCCTCTGTACCATTCATTAGCGCCGTAGCAGGATTGTACCGCTCATAGCCAAAACATGCCAGAATCTCATTTATCCAACAATCGTTTTGACAATAAACTCCCTCACTGCCTCGGTGTCGTTGGGCAGTTCGACGCAACGGGTGGGAAGGCCTGCAAGTGCGTCTATCTTCGAGTGACGGGCGAGGTCTTGGCCGGTGGCCTGTTTAATGGCATCGGGAAACTTGGCTGGGTGGGCGGTGGATAGGCAGACAAGCGGGGCGCCTTCGGTATCCATACGTTCAGCCACCGCCACGCCGACGGCTGTGTGCGGGTCCAGCAAGTAATCGTACTGCTGATAATACTTCCGAATGGTCGCCAGCACGTCGTCCCGCGTACCAACCCCCGCCACGAAGGCCGGATCGACCACGCCGTCCGAACCGGCTTCGACCCGCAGCGAACCTGTCCGGGCAAAGCCTTCCATCATGTCCCGCAACCGGTCGGCATCGCAGCCTAGCCTGTAATACAGATACCGCTCGAAATTGCTGGCTACCTGAATATCCATCGACGGCGAAAGCGTATGAGTCAACCGGCCTGCGGAATACTCGCCGGTGCCGAAGAACCGCGCAAGGATGTCATTTTCATTGGTAGCCAGAATGAGTTGGCTGATTGGCAGGCCCATCCGCCGAGCATACCATCCGGCGAGTATGTCGCCGAAATTGCCCGTCGGGACCTCGACGCGGACCTGCGTCGCGCCGGTCTCGGCCTGGACGTGAAAGAAGGCGGAGAAGTAATACACAATCTGCGCCAGGACGCGGGCCCAGTTGACCGAATTGACCGCGCCGAGCGAATATCTGCGTTTGAATTCGAGATCGGCTGCGAGTGTCTTCATAATTCGCTGGCAGTCGTCGAAATTACCGGCGATTGCGATGTTATGGACGTTTTCGTCCGGGACGGTCGTCATCTGCCGCTGTTGGATGGGCGAGACCCGCCCGGCTGGGTGCATAATAAATATGTCGATGCCCGCCCTGCCTCGACATCCGGCGATCGCGGCGCTTCCGGTGTCGCCGCTGGTGGCGCCAAGGATATTTAATCGCCCCCCGGTGCGGGCGAGGATGTATTCAAACAGGTTGCCCAGCAGTTGCAGTGCGATGTCCTTGAACGCGAGCGTCGGACCGTGCCAGAGTTCGAGGATATATACCGGACCAACCTTAACCGTTACCGCCGGGGCGGGGTCGAACGCCGGGCCATAGGTCTTTTCGATGAGCGATTCAAGGTCAGCGGCGGGGATATCGCTTACAAACAGCCGGAGAATTTCAAACGCCAGATCAGAATAACCCAGCGACTTCCACGCCCCCAGCCGGCCGGCAACGTCGGGAATTGCGTCGGGAATAATCAGCCCGCCGTCATCGGCCAGACCCATCAGGACGGCGTCCTGGAATTCGATCGGCTCAATTTGTCCACGCGTGGAAATGTATTTCATGGCGTATGGCCTTTTGGTAAATGTCTAATGTCTAATGACCAATGTCTAATCAATGACCAATGTCTAATGACTAATACCTCCGCTATGGTTCAACCGTTAGTCATTGGTCATTAGACATTACTTAGACATTGGTCATTAGAAATTAGACATTATCTTTCCGTTGTTCTTCCGTCGCCTCTCGCAGGATTTGCTTCTCCCGCTGATTCAGCGAGCCAATGCCTTCGCGTCTGATTTTATCGAGTATGCGGTCGATTTCTTCCTGTTGCTTCTGCCGGCGTTTGAGTTGCTTTTCCCATCGTCCCTGTCCTGCCGGCCTGTTGCCGAAGCGTAATTTCATACGTAGTTTCGGCAGGACCCAAATCCACACCGCAGCCGCCACCGCTCCGCCTAAATGGGCGACGTGCGACACGCCGCCACCTGTTCCGCCTGCAAAAAATTCCTGCAGAGTGAAAAAGACCGCTATTCCGAGGAACAATGCCGCCGCTGTGCGAATCGGCATCGGAAACAGGAACACTATCAGGCGAATCTGCGGAAAAAACACCGCACAGGCCAGCACCACTCCATATACCCCACCGGACGCTCCCAACAGTTTCGTCTGCATTCCCCTGCTCATGGCAAAGGCCATAAGTACATGGGCGAGACCGGCGGCCGCTCCGCAGCCGAGATAAAACACCAGGAAGCGACGGGAACCCCAGTGCGACTCCAGTATCATCCCCAAAAAGTACAAACCTATCATGTTAAAGAGGATGTGCAAGAGGCCCGCATGGAGAAATTGAAATGTGATATATCGCCACACCTGCCACCAGTGGACGGGTATGACAGTGCACCAATTCATCAGTTGCGCGTTGAAGGCCGGGAAAATCTGGAGGAAGAAGATAACGACGTTGATAATCAGCAGTCAGCCTACAACGCGTCCCGGTCGGGGCATACCACCCATGAACCCGCCGGACCGACCCGGCGGGCGGGAATCGTAATCACCCTGTGCATATGGCCTGTCGCGCCAACTCATGGCTTGGACTCCATCAGCCGCCACATCGCCCAGGCCGAAATGCTCTTGGCGTCGTGCAGCAGGCCTGTGCGTATCATGTCATCAATTCGCTCCGGCGAGACGAGTTCGACCGCGATGCGTTCGTGGGCCTCGAGCGACTGAACGCCGGCGGTCAGTTCCGTCGCAGCGAAGGCGTGGATGTATTCCGTAACCGCGCCGGGACAGGAATAAAACCCGCCAAGCCGCTCCATCCGGCCTGCGGTGTAGCCGGTCTCCTCGGCCAGTTCACGCGCGGCACAGTCGGCGGGGTCTTCATCGCCGTCGAGTTTTCCGGCTGGGAATTCGTAAAGTTCCTCACCCACCGCGAACCGCTCGTTGCGAATCAGCACGACCGACCCGTCAGCCAGAACCGGAACCACCACGGCAGCATTGTCAAACTCGACCAGGTCGCGGGAAACAACCTCGCCGGTATCCATCCGCAGGCCGATTTTATGAACGCGGCAGATTTTACCCGTGTACACCACTTCGTCTTGAACGATCTCGCTGTTCATGATTCGTTATTTCGGCTGGGTGGCAGGCGCGACAGTAGCCCGCTCATCCTTTTTATTACTCCGCCGGTTTAACCGGCCCCACCATGGTTTATTGTCGGGTTTGACAGGGCGACTAAACGGGTCTTTCTTGCCGGCAATGGTCCGCCTCCAGTCGCGGGCGTTTGTTCCGGCGTTTTCGCCTGTCAGTTCGGTCAATGATTCCGCAGCCCGTATCCGGACAACCAGTTTCGGGTCATCCAGACACCGCAGAAGCGTCTCCAGGACGTTCGCCCGCCGGTATTGCCGAAGGGCCCGGACGGCTGCGACGCGGACGTCGGGCGAGATGTCGGAAGTCGCCCTTACCGAAAGTGGCTCGACCGCTTCCGGCGCTGAGATCGAATCCAGCGCCACGGCTGCATCCCACCGCACGGACGGTTCGCTGTCGGACAGGGCAGAGATAATCTCCCCGGCATATTTTGCATCTCCGCCCCTGCCCAGCGCTCGCACGGCTGCGCTGCGGACGGTCGCAGCCGGGTCGGCGGTCAGAATCGCATAGGCCTTCAGGTACGAACCTCGCCGACCCCAGTCATGCTTCGACAATTTCTCTATGGCCGACCGCCTAATATCCGGGTCCTCGGACTCGAACATCTGCCTGACCAGTTCGGTCGGCGACGGGCCGAACATCTTTTTTACGATGCTGTTGTTCGGCGCGTCTTTCGTCGCCGGTTGGCACCCAGCCGCCGCTGCCGCCGCAAGCACAACCGGAATGTATCGGAATATCTTCATATTTTCGTAGCGCCGCATTTCAGGGCGGCCAGTTCGTCGGGCCTGACCAATGTAACCTCGCCGACATTTTCACCCAGAAACCGCCAGGCCAGTTCGGCGAACCGCTTCGGATTATCGGTTGAAAAACACCGCAGCGTCCCTCTGCTGCGGGGGTTCAACAGCGAGTTTTTTCGCAGGTAATCACGAACCACCCTTGCGGCGGCCTGACCGGGATCGAGCAGTCTGGTATCAGGCCCCATCAGTTTGGCGACGGCACCTGCCAGCAGCGGATAATGCGTGCATCCGAGTATCAATACCGCCGGGCGGGCGCGTTGGAGGTCGTGAAGATAATCGGCAAGGACGTGCAGCACAATCGGGTCGTCCGGGCTACGTCCTTCCTCGACAATCGGGACCAGCAGCGGCGCTGCGGCGGAAAGCACCTCCGGCCCCGAAGTCCCGATGACATCGGGATCGAATTTCCGTATCGCCCGCTGATACGCACCGGACGCGATAGTGGCTTCGGTTCCTATTACGCCGATATCGCCACCCTCGCAAAGTCGCGCCGCCTCGGCGGCTGCCGGTTCAACTACGCCGACGACCTCGACGGAAATCTCACGCCGCAGCGCATCCAGCGCCACAGCCGAAGCCGTATTGCACGCCACCACGATAATCTTGGGATCGAACCGCAGAAGAAAGGCGGCATCCTGCAGGGCGAATTCGGTAACTGTCTGTGCGGATTTTATTCCGTACGGCAGGCGGGCCGAATCGCCCAGATACACGATGTCCTCGCCGCCCATGAGACTCGTGATTTGCCGCACGACGGTCAGCCCGCCCAGACCCGAATCAAACACGCCAATCGGACGGTCCGAACCGGGTCCGGACGACGATGCGCACTCGATATAATCGTTTTCGCCTGTCATTTCGGATTTATTGACCTTTGAATGACAAAATAAACTTCGGCCGCTAAGGAAACAAATAGAGCAGGATTATAGGGATTACTGGATTACTGGATTTTAAAATAACAAAAGAAAAATCCCTGTAATCCCGCTCTCTTTCTTTTTTTCTTTTTCTTCCAGCAAGATTAAAATCCCTGTAATCCTGTAATCCCTGTAATCCCGCTCTCTTTATTGACTTTTGAATGGCGAGTTTATTTAGCAATTCAAACCTCGATAAGAGTAGAGTATAAATCAGGTGGTGATTTCGGCAAGGATTTGTTCGACGGCCTCGACGGGGACACGAGGTCGGCCCAGTTTCACGCCGGACTTGGCCGAACCGTGGAAGTCCGACCCGCCCGATACCATCAGCCTCAAACGCCGGGCAAGATTAAGGTATGTGCGGACCTTCCGGTCGCTGTGGCTGGAATGATACGCCTCGATCCCGTCAAGTCCGTCGCGGATGAGCGATTTGACAACGCGATTGAGCATGGCGTCATTTGTGCAGTTCAACTCGGCGGGATGGGCCAGTATCGCCACACCGCCGGCGGAATGAACGGCATCGATTACTTCGCGGGCCGACAGCCTCTCCTTGTCCACGTATGCCGGTCTGCCGGCGCTGATATAGCGGTCGAAGGCGTCGGCCTCGCTGCGAACGCACCCTTTCATCCGCAGCAGTTTGGCCATGTGCAGCCGGCCCACCGTGACCGAATCGGCGTCCGGGCTGTTTCCATGCGACGCCAGGGCGACCAACTCATCCATGGAGATATTCATGCCAAGTTCGCGCAGTTTGGCGACCATCTGCGGGTTGCGTTTGTTTCGAGCCTGTCGCAACATCCGGGTCGTTTCCCGTAAGTTCCCGTTATTCGGATCGATTCCCAGGCCGATGATATGCAGCATCCCTCCGGAAAAGACAGCCGACATCTCGATACCCGGCACGAACCGGACCTCCAGCGTCTCGGCGGCCTGTCGCGCTTCGTCCAGCCCAGCGACGGTATCATGGTCCGTCAGCGCCACCGCAGCCAGGCGTTTGGCGTCGGCAAGGCGGACCAGGTCCGCAGCCGGCAGGTCCCCGTCGGAGCGGGATGAATGAGTATGTAAATCGACGAATCGCCGCATAAGAAGAATGAACCACGAAGGACACAAAGAACACAAAGAAAATAAAAAGAAATTTTTTATTCTTCTGTTCTTCGTGTTCTTTGTGTCCTTTGTGGTTTAATCTTTTTGATCTCGCAGGGCCTTTGTCATTTCGCGGACCATCTCATCGCCGTCGGCGGCAAAGTAGTCCAGCAAAGTTCGGTGTCCTCTCGTCCGCTTCGCAGCGAGTAGTTCTATCAGTCGCATCCGCACCAGGCTGCTGGCGTCCTGAATCCTCGGCGCCATCAGCGAGATAATCTGTGAATCGAGGTCAACGTGCCGAAGGGCTGCGAGCATCTCGGCCCGCACGACGGAGGACCTGGCCTCAAGAAACGCCTTCGTCATGCTCATGAGGATTGGCCTGGTGAGCACCTCCGGTAAAACGGCTTTTTCCTTGCCAACTTCACTCCTGCTGACGTATCCCAGCAGCGATGCCGTTTGCCGGGCCGCTCGCATCTGCTCAACCGGTGAACCCTGCTTCAGGTCCCGAACGATGTAGCCCAGCGCTAACTGGGCGGACTGACCGCCGCCGGAGACGTCAAACAGCGGTGCGCGGTAAATCGTTACCGGGTCGATCGTTATCCCAGGCGCTGAAGAGAACATCTTCTTATCGTCCTGAAGCGGGTCCAGCAAGGCCTGCACCGTCAATTTCATTTCCGCCAGGGGATAGGCTGCAAGCAGTTCCTCAATTTCACCGACGTCCACGCGAACTGTCTGAGAAACCTTCTGGGCCTGGGCGAGATATTTCGGCGCCGGCAGCGTCAAAAGCGTCAGATTCGGAAGGTCCGCCTTGACCGGTCCTTCAACTGACACGCTTAAAAATAACGATGGATTGAACAGCCCCTCCAATCCAACCGGGACCGGGTGTTTTGAGATGTTCTCCACCACGACGGTAACGGTTACGGGTTCGCCCGGCGCTGCCCTGGTCTTCGGCGCGATTAATTTCACACTGACGAACCGCTCCGGATACCGGCCCATATCGAGCAGGTGCGCGGGGAGTTTGGAAAGGGCATTACGCATCCGGTCGGCATAGGGTACGGGCGGGAGTTTGACATTATGCTCGGCAGCAACGGCCTTCAGCGCCCGCCAGGCCGGACCTGTGCGAATGTTTCCGCCGGCCTGGAGCAGCGCCTTCGCCCCATCCTCGGCCTTGTCATTCTGGTAATAGTATCCTGCCAGGACAGCGGCGGCATACGGGTCTTTTTCGATCAGCCGTTCGAGTCGCTTTGTTCCCTCTCCCGCCCGACCAACTGCCAGTTCCGCCGCACCGAGGACTCGCTGGACGTATAGATTATCCCCCTCCGAAAGCGCCGCGGACTGGGCCCACTGAATCGCATCGGCTGGACGGGACTGAAAGACGAGATTGAACCACGCCAGTTCGGCAGCCGCCGTTCCGCTCAACTTCGCGCCGGGCGAGGCAATGGGTTTGTAAATCCCTGACATGGTCTCGACGTGAGTGGCGGCCTGGTCGTCCTTTCCGACGGACCGGCATGCCTCGACCATCAATCCGAGGAGTTTAAGACTCCGGCTGTAGCGTTTCAGGTGCGGGGTGAAGAATGTAACGGCCTTTTCAGCCCTGCCTGCGTCAAGCATCGCATTGAAGTAACCGACCAGTAATGATTCGGTTTCGTCGTCGGGCGGGCTGGTCGCCTCGGCGATGGCGAAGGCATGCTCGTAGAAAATCAGCGCATTGTCGTACAGACCGGCATCCTGAAGCAACTTCGCCAGTTCCCCGGCTGTGTACATACTGCGCGGGTCCGACCCGAAAGCCGTCAAGGCCGACTCCAACACCTCGTCCGGAGCGGTCCGTTTGGCAATCTGCGCCCTCATCTGCAGCGCAGCCGGTTCGTGAGCGTCAAATCGCAGCGCCTGTTCAGCAGCCAGTCGGGCATCCTGCTTTAGGCCTTGCCCCTGATATATCTTACACAACCCAACAGCGGCGGCTGCGCGAATACCACCGGAGAGTTTCTCATTATCAGCAACCGATTTAAGAAAACCGATGCGCTTATCGGCTGTATTTAGATCCTGAAGTGTCAGGTGAATCCATCTGACTCCGCAGGCATAGTCGCCGGGCGATACCTCGACACAGGTTCCGGCGGCGGCAGCGGCGGACTTCAGGTCCCCCAGACCTTCGTAAAGGTCGATCAGTTGACGATTTGCCTCCTCGCCTGAAGGGTCCAGCCGCTGGGCGTATTGCAGCAGGGCCAGGGTTCTGCCAACCCTCGCCGGCGCCGACCCTGCACGCATGTGCCACAGCGACCTCGCCTCGTGAGCAAGACTTCCGGCGGATAAGCGGTCTTCGTCCGACGGCGTCTGCACCTCTGCGCCGGCGGCAACGGACAAGACGGTAATGATCCAAAGCAAAGGCAGCACTCGAACCGACATAGCGCACCTCCCAAAATCATGATATTCCACGAACAGCAATCAGCGTTCAGCAATCAGCAATTAGCGTTCAGGCGACTGCCTCGTTTTTTTTCTTTATCTTTTGCTGATTGCTGATTGCTGATCGCTGAATGCTCCTAAGGATTGACAACCAGCGATTCGGGCTTATCGCCTCGCCTGACGATGAAGTTAATCGGTTTTGTGCTTCCGGCATTAGTCAGGGCGTCGAGTATTTTTCCCATCGCATCGGCTGACGGCACCGCAATGTCATTGACTGCGGTAATAAGGTCGCCGGGTACGAGCTCGCCCTTGGCGGCAGGCGAATCCCTGCGGATCATCGTTACGACAACACCCTTCTCCAGCAGCGGTTTGTCGCGCCCGACGTATCGGTCCCACACCACCAGGTCGCGTGCGACCATGCCGAGTGGCTTGTTATAGTAATGGCTGGCTTCGCTGGGCTGGGTCGGCGTCGCCGCCAGGTCCATCTGCACCGTTTTCCGCTCACCCTTTCGCAGCAGCGTCAGCGAAACCTTATCTCCGACCTTGCGGTGAAACAGCCGCCTTGTGAATTCTCCAACGGTAAGTTCCGGCGTCGCCAGTTCCTCCAGCGGCGCACCCTCAAAGGCCACTATGGCATCAGCCTGCGTGATGCCCGCCTTGTCGGCGGGACTGTCGGGAATGATCTGCCCGACCAGTACCGCCATGTCGCCGCCGAGGTCCTTTACGGTCTCCGCCTGTTCGGGGCTGACAGGGTGAAACTTCACAATGCCCGTCCACGGTAACTTTTTTGCGCCCACCGGTTCACTCAAAGCGCCGACAAACTCCTCGACCGGCGTAAAGAACTTTCCGGCCTGTTGTCCTGCAATTCCTATGTTGGCCCATCTGCCCTGCAACATCATCCGGTACTCCACGGGCAGTTGCCCGGCAATAAGTCCGACGGCTTGGCCGTCATCGGTAAATACCGGAGAGGAGGAATTCGTAAGTTCGCCGCCGCTGACATAGACAATCTGCTGCGGCAGGCGGACCACCGACGAAATCACACCGATGCCGATATAGGGCGCGTTGCCCGTCTGCGGTCCCAACAGCCCGACGGATACGACCCGCTGCCCCAGGCGAAGGTTGGACGTACGGGCAAAACGCACCTCCGAAAACTTGTGCTCTTCAACGGCGCGGACAAACGACATATCAGTCTCATAATCCATACCGACGAACTCGGCCTTAATCCGCTTGCCTCGGATACCGGGAGTAACGAGGACTAAATCCTTCAACTCCCCCTTCGGGATGCCCGCCGGTATGTCGCGGGTCAGAAACAGTCTTTTCGACGCATCTATGCAGATGCACTGCCCGCTGACTTGTTGAGGCGGAACAATCCTGCTGTCTATAACAAACTCCAGACGCGCCATCGCGCCGGCCACATCAGAAGCCAGTTTAGGTATCGACTGTTCCGTCTTCCCTTCGGTAGATTGTCCGAAGGACTCTGCGAGAGCGATAACCATCGCCGTCGATACACACAAAGCAACCAGCATAACTGCAAAAATTTTCCTGTTCATCATCGTTTCCTTTTCCTTTGCTTTGCCGGGCCTTGCCGCTGGTGTTCAGCCGCCGGTACACGCTCCGAACAGAACGGTCCGGTGCCCGCCTGAAAATACCGCAGGGCGAGAAAAAGCACCAGGCCAATGACAATCATACCAATTGAAGTGTACTGATTGTGCGTTAATTCCAGTCGAAGCAGGTTATGTGGATTGTCGCCGCGGATGCCTTCAAGAGCGAATCGCGTTATCGGATACAGTATCAGCATCAGTGCGAAAACCTGCCCCTCCCGCCGACGCAGGCGGGAAAAACATAACAGCAGACCCGTAATGAGCAGGGCATTGATCACCCCGAACGCCTGGGCCGGCTGGACCGGAAGCGATCGTAATTCACCGGCATGGTGGGCCTGATCGGCAGTCAGTTCCGAAGGGGACTTCAGAATAGGCCCGCCGTGGGTATTGCGAAGGACTCGACCATTCGCATCCTGCACGAATAACCACTTCGGAAGGTCCTCGACGGCCAGACCTGCCTGCTCAGGACCAACGGCGACCTGATGGGAAAAGACCGGCGAGACCGACACCCCGCCGAATTCATTGGCGCCGTTATCGAGCATCAGCAGAGGCTTGGAGGCATAAGGAAATCGCATCGCCAGAGAATAATCCGCGCTGCACCTCCCGCCGTAGCAGCAGCCGTTCAGCAGGCATCCCATTCGCCCGAAGGCAAGACCAAGCATTACGACCGGGGCCAGAATGTCCAGATACCGTCGAATCGGCAGCCGACGAACGCCCATGTACACCACAACCACCGCGACCGCCACGACCACCCCGCCGAAATATATCAGCCCGCCGGAAGTTATATCCAGGATTTCACCAAACCGATCGGCTCGCCAGGCGAACTGTTCGTCCCATTTCTCTATCACGAACGCCAGACGAGCGCCGATAATCCCCCCCACCAGCGACAGCAAACCAAGCGTAACGACCACGTCCGGATGTTCGCCGAATCGCCTCGCACGCCGCCTGGCCAGATAAGTCGCGCAAATAAATCCCAGCACGAGCATCAGACCGTACCCGTAGATACGCAAAGCGACAGCGTGACCGAACAGATTAATATGGCCAAAATCTATGATTATCTGCGGCATGAATTGAATGCTAAATGAAAAATGATAAATGATAAATGATAAACTGAAAAAAGCGGTCAGCATTCAGCGGTCAGCATTCAGCATTTTCCATTTAGCATTTTTCATTTAGCATTTTTCATTTCCACAAGCATATTGTCTATCAGCCTGGCCGATGGAAACCGCACCGCCAAAGCAACCACCACGTCGCTTTCTATTATCTCAACGGCCTCCAGACCGTCCGGATTTACGATTTCGATATAATCAATCTCGCCCAGCGGAGCCTTTTGGGACAGGTGTCGGCGGACGGCGGTGGTTATATCCCCCGCCTCCCGGGAACCTTCACGTATAAGCCGCTCCGCCAGACACAGCGATTCGAACAATGCCGCAGCCTGTACCCGCTCCTCATCGCCGAGATAAGCGTTCCGGCTGGACATCGCAAGCCCGTCAGCCTCGCGCACCGTCGGGCAGACCTTAACCCGCAGCGGAAGGTCCAGGTCGGCGACCATCTTCCTGATAACGGCGGCCTGCTGATAATCCTTGGCCCCGAAATAAGCGATGTCCGGCGCGACGATGTTGAAGAGTTTGGTGACCACGGTGCATACGCCGTCGAAATGTCCCTGCCTGTGCCGCCCCTCCATCGACTCGGCCAAACCTGCGACGCTGACCGTCGTGGCAAAACCGACGGGGTACATCTCATCGACCGAGGGGACGAAAACAGCATCAATGCCGCGAGATTCGCACCTGGCCAGGTCGTCTTCAAGCGGGCGGGGGTAGCAACGGTAATCCTCATTCGGACCGAACTGCGTGGGATTGACGAAGATGCTTGCTACCACGAAATCGCACTCGCGCCGGGCGGCGTCCATAAGGCTGTAATGCCCCTCGTGCAGCGCGCCCATCGTCGGAACCATGCCGATTTGCTTCGCGCCGCCAACCCGGGCATCGGCGACGAGGCGACGCATCTCCGCAACTGTTTTGACTACGTTCACGACAATGCCTCCCGAATGTCCCGCAACAATTTCGCCCGGTCCGGTCCGGCCCGCAGGTCCACCTCGCCGACGTCAATACCGATGACCGGACAAGCGGCAGATGAGACGATTTCCCGATACGCGCGACGCATCCGAGCGAGAAAATCGGCGGTGAACGCCGTCTCGTGGCGCCGGCCCCGGCGGGCAATACGATCCAGCAGCATATCCTCGGACCCGTCCAGGTGAATCAGCACATCGGGCTGCTTGACCATTTTCCCCACAGGCCCGGCCAGGCGATGATAAACGGACAGGTCGCCTTCCGACAAGTTCCCAGCCGCATATACGGCATCCTGGCAGAAGCCGTAATCGCTGACGACCGTCTCGCCGTCCGCCAGCGCAGCGGAATTCAACTGGTTCAGGCGGGAAAATAAAAAACACAACTGCGCCGGAAGGGCGAATTCAGCCCGCCCAAGGAAAAAATCGGCAAGGAAAGGGTTGCCTGCGTAATCTTCGTAAATAATCTTCGCGGGCAACTCTTCAGCCAGCCACTCCGCCACCGTCGTCTTTCCCGACGCCGGCGAACCGATGATGCTTATCAATATAACGCTCATCAAATCACCAATAAATGCGTAGGCCGGGTGCCATGCCCTCACGCGCAGCAAAGCGGAGCGGGTGGGCATGTCGGGTTGCGACATGTTTACGCCCTCCGCTGCGCTGCGGGCGAAAACATGGCACCCTGCTTATGAATTCTCCAACACCGCCAAAAGTTCCGCGATGGTCTTACCCAACACCGGATGGACGACCTGTCCGGCAATCTCGGCCAGGGGTTTTAAGACGAACAACCGCTCGCGCATCCGCGGATGAGGCAGCGTCAACCTTTCGCCTTCGACAACCACATCGTCGAACAGCAGCATATCAAGGTCGCAGGTCCTGGGCCCCCATCGCTGCTCACGGCTTCGGTCGCGTCCTAGTTCGGCCTCAATCTGCTGCATAACGACCAGCAGCGGTTCCGGCTCAAGTGCAACAGTCAGCATGGCCGCAGCGTTCATATATTTAGGCTGATCCGGCGGACCCCCGACGGGTTCGGTCTGAATAAACTGACTTATCCGGCGGACGGATATGCCGTCGCGCCCGTTCAGCAGTTTCAGCGCACTGATAAGCGTGTGTGCCCGCGGCTCGATGTTCCCGCCCAAACCGATGTAAGCAACGTGCTTCATACCATCCTTATTTTCTATCAACAAAAGATTTGAACCACAAAGATCACAAAGAACACCAAGAACAAAAAAATTATAACTCTGTTTTTATCTTTGTGCTCTTTGTGTCCTTTGTGGTTAATGCCGTTAGAACGCTTACCATGAGAGTTTCGCCAGGCGTTCGACGGCATGGTTTATTCGCTCGGTCTCCACGGTCAGTGCGGCGCGGAAATAACCCTCGCCCGTCGGTCCGAATCCGATTCCGGGAATGAAAACGACGTTCGCCTCGGCCATACACCTTTTAGCAAAGGTCATCGAATCTGCGCCGTCGGGGCACCGACACCAGACGTAGAACGTCGCAGCCGGTCGGGCAACGTCATAACCCAGCCCCGCCAGCCCATCGCAAAGGGCGTCGCGCCGGGCCTGGTAGAGTCGCCGCTGATGAAGGATTTCTTCTCGTCTAAAACCCTCCAGCGCCGCTGCGCCCGCCCACTGGACTGCGTTGAACTGCCCCGAATCCACGTTGCCCTTCACCGCCGCCAGTGCGGCGATGACCTCGGCATTACCCGCCACCCAACCTATCCGCCATCCGGTCATATTGAACGTCTTCGAGAGTGAGTGGAACTCCACAGCCACATCTTTAGCCCCCGGAATCTGGAGGATGCTCGGCGGGGCCGTTTCGAAATAAACCTCGTTGTAGGCAGCATCGGAGGCGACGATTATCTCATTGGCCTTCGCCCATGCGATGAGTTTCTCATACCAGGGGAGGTTCGTCCCCGCAGCGGTGGGATTGTTGGGGTAATTGACGTAGATCAGTTTGGCATTGCGGGCCGTGGCGGCGTCAATAGCTTCGATATCCGGCAGCCAGCCGTTCCCGGCTGTGAGGTTCAGGTAATGCGGGCGGGCGCCGGCAAAGACGGAGGCGGAGTTATAGACCGGATACCCAGGCCGGGGAACGAGGACGACCTCGCCGGGATTGACCACCGCCAGAGGCAGGTGCGCAATGGCCTCCTTGGCGCCAATCGAGGTGATAATCTCTGATTCGGCGTCCAGTTCGACGCCGTAGCGCTTCTTCATAAAATCAGCCGCTGCTCGGCGGAACTGCGGCACGCCCTCGTCGAACGGATAGCGATGATTTGCCGGAACGCCGACTGCCTTTCGCATGGCCTCGACGATGAAATCGAACGTCGGGCGATCGGGGTCGCCCACGCCGAGGTTAATCACGTCGCGTCCGGCTGCAATGGCCCGACGCCTGGCTCGGTCAATCTCCACAAACAAATACGGCGGAAGCGCCTTCAAGCGGTCTGATTTTTCCCAAGTCACTGTTTTCCTTCCAATGCAGATTTACCCGCGGCTCAAGGTTGCCGCAGAAGGGCAACCAAATAACGATATTATTGCTTCGCGGATAACATTTTCCCATATAGAAACATATTGCAAGCAGATTCACATATCAAAAATCTTTCCGGGGTTGAGGATGTTGTTGGGATCAACCGCCCGTTTGACTGCCCGAAGCATACCGAGGTAGCCGGCCGATACGACAAGAGGCATATACTCTTTTCTCTTATGCCCGATGCCGTGTTCGCCGGAGATCGTCCCGCCAAGTTCGGCGGCGAGTTTGTACATGTCGGTCAGTATCTTCGGCAGCGTCCGATCCCACTTTTCGACCGACCATTCCGGGTTCATCACTGGCGTGGCGTGAAGGTTTCCATCGCCGGCGTGGCCGTAGCAGGGAATTGGGCAGTCGTACTTTTTCGACAGTTCCACCAGGCCCGCCACCATCTTCGCAATAGCAGCGATCGGAACGACTATATCCTCAAGGCTCTGGTGCGGCGAGACGACCTTGAACGCCTCGGCTATATTCCGACGAACCTTCCATATCCGCTCGCTCGTCGTGTAATTGTCGGCTACAT
>CAYUYD010000017.1:0-17012 GCA_964449105.1 uncultured Planctomycetaceae bacterium
TTTCGGCGGTTTTTGCGTTGACGTTTGCGCGCGCAAACGTCAACGCAAATGTTAAGGGTAGAAGGGCGCTTATAGTGCGCTCGGATGTTCTTTGACAAGCGAATAAGAGAAAATAGGCACCAGGCACCAGGGACCAGGGAAAAACGGAAAGACCTAACTAGCCGCGACCGGAAGGGAGCGGGCAAGCCTAAATGCCGGTGAATCCGCCCGCTCGCTGCCGCTCGCGGCTAGTCAGGCAAGTTGAGTAAAATAGGTAAGGTTGATTTCGTGAAAATTCGTGAAATTCGTGGGAAAAATGACCCCGAAATATGCAACTGCTTGTCAGGCAAAGAGTTACGCTTTTTGCCTTCTTTCCCAAACTTTCCTAAACTTTCCCAATCTTTCCCAATCTTTCCCAATCTTTCCCAATCTTTCCGAATCTTTCCGAATCTTTCCGAATCTTTCCGAATCTTTCCGAATCTTTCCCATTCGTTCCGTTTGGTTCCCATTCGTTCCGAATGGTTCCGGTCCGTTCCGGCACTTTCGCTTCGCTCAAGTGCCGGCTGCCAGCTTTGGAAGAGGAAAGGGTGTCCGGCGTCTGGGGATTAACTGACGGTGTGCATTTGCTTCAGGCTTCGCCAGGTGGCGGCTACGCGGTCCATCAGGCCCATGTTCTGAAGCGACAGCGCCAAGGCTGCTCGGACCTGCTCATTCCCCGGCGCAAGCGAGGCGGCCTTTTCCATGTGCTCGACTGCCTGGGCAAACTGTCGGCGGTCCGTCTGCAGCAGCGCAAGACGGTAGTGCAGGTCCACGTATTCGCTTTTCAGTTCCAGCGCCTGTTTGAAGGTTTCGACGGCATGGTCTATCTGTCCGAGTTCCTGCTGCGTAATTCCCAGTCGAATGATGGCGGCGACGTACGTGGGGTTGATGCGGACGGCTTCGGTGAACTGTTCGAGCGCCTCGCCGAGCCGGCCTTCTGCCCGGAGCAGTACACCGTAGCGGTATCGCAGGTCGGCGTAGTTTGGATTTTTGGCGACCTGCTCGGCATGTCGTACGACCTGAAGTTGCAGCAGGTCGTCGTGATCGAGGTCGCCTTCGTCCGGTGCCGCTTGGTTTTCGGATTTCAGCCCGCGCTGGAATTGTTCGGCGGCGGCGGCCTTGAGTTGCAGCTTCGCCATTTCCGAAAGCAGGAGGGTGGAGTTCGGTTCAATAGCCCCGGCGAGAGTGAAGGTCTCGATGGCCTCTATTTCGTTTCCTGCAGCCTCCTGCGCTACGCCGAGACCGACGTAACAGGTAAGCAGATCATCGTTAACCTCAGCCGCCTGATGAAATGCTTCCGCCGATTCGGTCCATCGTCCGTGCGCAAGATAGTGCCTTCCGAGACCTATCATCGCCTCAAGGTAATTCGGGTCCGTCTGGAGGGCCGACAGGTAGTGGTTCGTGGCCTCGTCGTCATCGCCCATCTCGCTGAGCAGGTCGGCCAGGCGGAGGTGCAGGTCGGCGAAAGGACCCTGGATTTCAATAAGCCTGTAGAGCCTTTCAGTCGCTTCGCGAAGTTGCCCGGTCTGTACGAGCAGTTCGACCTCGTCGTCCATCAGCGCCCAGTTGTCCGGTTCCATTGCGATGACGGTTTCAAATTCCTTAATGGCGTCGTCATATCGCCCTGCTCGGTAATAGAGATGCGCCAGAGTCGCGCGGATGGACATATCGGCCGGTTCAATGTCGTGGAGGTGTTCGTATTGTTCGAGAGCTTCATTGACGTCGTTTCCGAGCATCGCCACGGCGGCAAGCCTTTGTCTGGCGGGAACCATATCGCCGTCGGCGGCGATTACGTCGCGATAGAAATCGGCTGCTTCGTCGCTTCGGGAAAGTTTTTCCAGGCAGTACCCTATGGCAAAGAGCACCGCCGGTATGGCAGGGTGGGTCTGATTGGCGATACGGAGGTGTTCCAGCGCATTTTGCGACTGCCCCGTCTCGTCGTAGGCCGACGCCAGCGCAAGGCGTGCGGGAAGGAAATCCGGTCTGCTCCGGCAGGCGAAGACCAGGTGCTCGATCGCATCGGAAAACCTCATGGCGTGCAGAAGCGTCAGCCCCAGTCGGCACCGCACGTCAGGGTGGTCGGGATGCTGACGGACCAGTTCCTGGAGTTCTTCCAGCGATTTGAAACCCAGGGCGCGGTCCGTCTGGGCGCCTGCCGACAGGTAAGGCCGGGCGGAGAGGGATTTTGCGTTTGTGAGTCCATGGCCCAGACCGGCGCGAATGTGCCGCTCCAGCGTCTCGCCGACGTTGGTCTGAAGACCTTTAGAGAGAATTTCCAGCAGGTAACTCACGGACAAAAATCTCCATCATGCAGCCAGCGAGGCTATTCCGTCGGATGCTCGCCGATAATGCGGTTTAAGTTCCAGTGCGCGGTTGTAGTGCTTCCTGGCGGGGGCGTCCATTCCGCGCTGCTTCATCAGGTCTCCCAGGCGGGCGTGGATGTCCGGGAAGTCCGCCCCGACCAGAACTGCCCGCTGAAGGTTGGCGATGGCTTCGTCAACAGCGCCGAGGCGGACGTCCATCTCGGAAAGGTGTATCAATGCCCTGGCATATCGAGGGTTAATCCGGACTGCCTCGGCGGCGTACCGCCTGGCCTGCTCGAACATACCCAGGCGCGCCGAGGATATTCCGGCGTAATAATGAAGGTCGGCGTAATCGGCGTGGTATGTAAGGGCGGTTTGCAGCACCGACAGTATCACGCCGAAGAGGTCTTCGTCGGCATCGCTTGGAGGAAGGGCGAGGAAGGTCTCGACGAAGTCCGGTTCGGCGGCTGCGTATTCCGCCAGTTGGCGTATCGGTCTGACCCGTTCATCCGATATGTCCAGGTTTGTCCTGGGCTGATTAAATTCCGGCAGGGCCAGCACCATTGGATGATTCGTTTTTGCAGCGTCGGCGGCGAGGCACAACTGGTAGATAAGCATAAGGTCCCGCGGCGACAGGGCGCAGGCTCGCTGAAACGCGCGGGCTGCGAGAGGAAATTTTCCACGTGCCGATTCTACCAGTCCGAGGTAGCGGTGTGCGGCTACGGAGGTGCAGTCGCACTCGACTGCCCGTCGGAGGTGCTCGGCGGCAGGGTCGAAATCCTCTTTGGCGGCGTAGAACAATCCCAGGTTCAGGTGCAGTTCGGCCTTATCGCCCAACTCTCGCAGCGCGCTCGAAAGCGTCATAATTGCCAGCGGTTGCCGACCGGTATGCCACTGGGCCTGGGCCAGCCTGACACGAGCGGAAACGTTGTCGCAATTCAACTTGCTCAACACCTCGGCGCTGTCGGCGTACCGGTCGTACTGGGCGGTTTTGGCATAGACTGCCAGAAGGTACTCGACAAGTTCGACCTTATTGCCGATCAGCGCGACTGCCTGGCGGAGGTGTCCGGCTGCGGCGGAAAATTCACCCGCTTCCAGACATTCGACGCCCATTGCCCGATATCCCATCGCACAGTAGTAGCGGGCCAGTTTACCGAGCAGGTCGCCCTGGTCGGACAGAGCGCCAAGGGCTTCGACGGCTGCGGAATAATCGCCCCTGCGGTATGCCCGCATTCCTTCAGTAAAATGAACCGGTTCACCCATACGCTTCTCGCTTGCTCACGCCTCCTGTGGACAGGACAATACATTTATCGGCACAGTGGGGAGCGAAGTAAATTAGTGCAAAAAGAAGCAGTCAGCGATCAGCAGTCAGCAGCCAGCAGCCAGCGTTCGGCAGTCAGCCGTATCACTTGCCTTTTGCTGATCGCTGTCCGAAGGACCCTGCGGGAACGCTGATTGCTGATCGCTGAATGCTGACTGCTAATACGCTCCGTGGGCGGACAGGACGGCGGGGATGGTCTGCACAGTAATCGCCAGGTCAAGCAGCAGGCTTCGGTGGCGGATGTAGTACAGGTCCATGTGCATCCATTGTTCGAAGGTCAGTTCGTTCCGCCCAGAGATTTGCCACAGGCACGTCAGTCCGGGCTTGACAGTTGTTCGCAGCCGGCCTGCGCCTCGGACGTTTTCGGCCTCGGCTACCGGAAGGGGCCTGGGCCCGACCAGCGACATCTCGCCGGAAAGGACATTAATCAACTGTGGCAGTTCGTCGAGGCTGCTGCGGCGAAGGAACCGCCCGATGCGGGTAACGCGCGGGTCGTGTTTTATCTTGAAGGCCGGTCCGTTGTTCTCATTCAGTTTTTCCAGAATGGGCCTGGCGTCCTCGGCGCCGCGGCGCATGCTGCGAAACTTATACATCGTGAAGGTCCTGCCGTTCAGCCCGGTGCGTTTCTGGCTAAAGAATGCCGGTCCTTTCGAGGTCATCTTTATCGCCAGCGCCGTCAGGACCATTATCGGCGTCGCGGGGATCAGCAGGACCGTCCCGGCCACTATATCGAAAACGCGTTTAGCGACGTCGTAGATGCGGTTTGCACCGTTCAGAAGCGCGCCGGCCCCTTCGCGCTCGACCTCGTCAAGAACGTGCATTAGTTTGTTCGGCATCAGTGTTGTGGGACCGGTATTCGTTGTTACCTCCGCACTGCACATTGGTAAAGTCTTTCATACTGCCGGGCTATTGCAGGCCAGGCGAACCGCTCCGCAACCCGCCGTTTTGCCTCCTCGCCGGTGCGCCGCCGCAAGGCCGGTTCGTTCAGGCACTTTACAATCGCCTCGCCGAGCGCTCCGGTAGAATCGCCGGTGAACGTTACAACCCCGTCGCCCAGCGCGTCGCGCGTGGCGGGCATCTCCCGCGCCACCACGCACCGTCCATACGCCGCCGCTTCCAGCAACACAAGCGACATCCCTTCCAATTCGCTCGGCTGGACCACTACTGCGGCGTTGCTGTACAGTTCCGCCAGTTCGGTCCCGAACTGCGGACCGACGAAGCGAACCAGTTCGTTCGCTTGCCGTTTGCACGCCGCTTCGTATTCCGGTT
This sequence comes from uncultured Planctomycetaceae bacterium, assembly GCA_964449105.1. Taxonomy (GTDB): domain Bacteria; phylum Planctomycetota; class Phycisphaerae; order SM23-33; family SM23-33; genus JAUWNJ01. Next base: position 4,912 of record CAYUYD010000017.1, read on the forward strand.
CCTGCCGACCGCCGCCGGCGATTACCAGCGGAACGGCGATTTCCATCTCGCGCCAGGCGCCAATCAGCAGGTCCAGCCGCTTCTCCTGCACGATCCGACCGACGTAGAGACAATATCCCTCGGTTTCCAGGCCCCATTCGGCTATTTTGTCCGGACGGCAAGGCCAAACCGGGCGGACGCCGTTGGGGATATATTCAACCTCTCTATTATAGGCATCGGTCAGAAAATCGCACAGATTAAGGGAAACCGCACTGACGGCGGAGGCGAATTTCATTCCGCAGTTCAGCCCGGTTTGCAGCGCAAGTTTGCCCAGGCGCGACCATCGGGCGCGGTCCCATTCCGGCGCGTGGACGGTAAAGATAATCGGCAGGGACGCCGCCCACGGGAGAAAACTCAACAACGCCGGTCCCGCGCAGTGGACGTGAACCACATCGACCTTTCGCCGAAGCACGTCCCACATTGCCGAGGCTGTATGGGTCAGCGCATCGGCGTTTTTACCGGCCAGGCCCGGCGTCGTTATCACCCGTCCGCCTCCGGTCCAGGGCGGTCGGCTTTGCTCGCGAAGATACCACGGGCGGGCATAGATAAGCATCTCGTGTCCGAGGGTGGTCAATTCGACCGTCAATTCCTCGACCACGCGTTCCACGCCGCTAAGCGCGGCCGGTACCCCGCGCGAACCAATCATCGCAATGCGCATCGGCCTATAGCGTCCTTATAAAGCCCTTCCAGTTTATTGATTATAAGCGTCGGGTCATGCCTCCGACCAGCAAGAGCCTTTCCGGCGCGGGCGATTTTTCCCCTTCCTGCCGGATTGGCGAGCACCTCCCGCGCGACGGCGGCGAGCGAATCGGCGTCGCCGGGTCTGAACAGCCGACCGGTCTGCCCGTCGCGTATCCACTCGCGCAGCGGCGGATGGTCCGGCACGATTACGCATCGCCCTGCCAGCATCGGCTCAAGCATCGCATGAGGGCTGTTTTCTATCCATCGGCTGGTAACGACGACGGCAGTCGCTCGCGCCAGATACACGCCCAAATCTTCGTGATTGACGTGCCCTGCCAGTGTTACGTTTGTCAGACCGCCGCCGCCGACCTGGCTGCGAAGGTCCTCCAGCAGGGGGCCTTCGCCGACGATAACTACCCGTGCTTCCGGTAGCCGGCGGGCGAGGTCCAGCATAAGGGACGGCGCCTTTTCGGCTGTAAGTCGGCCTATAAACAGAAGTTCGCAGTCCGATTGTTTTACATCGGCCGGCAGAGAGATTGGCTCGACGATATTCCGCAGCACCACGGCCTTGTTGGCCGGAAGATGCGCTCGCAGAAGGACCTGCCGCATGTATCGCGTCGGGCAGATGAACAACTCTATCGGCTGATAGTACCGGCGGAAGAATCTCTGAATGTAACTCTCAATCGCCAGCGCCGCTCCCCCCAGCCCGGCACACTTCTGGCCGGCGGCGTGGTAGAACCGGTTCGGAAGGCAGCGGAGGCACACGCCGTCGGGACGGAGAAAATGCTTCGTCGGACATGCCAGGCGATAATCATGCACCGTCATAACGATTGGAATCCGCCGGGCGGTCAGCACCGGCAGTATCGAGGGCGTCAGGTGGTGATAGATATTGTGAACGTGCGCGATGTCAAACCGCCGGCCTCGCATGAAGCAGGCCAGGTCCCTGGCTGCCTTTGGGTTATGGACCATTCGCAGAAGGGACAGTGGGTTGCGGGTTTTCGTGAAGTCGAAATAGCGCACTCGGTCGGCAGGTCCGTCGGGAGGTTCGCAGCCGAAGCCGAACACCTCGTGCCCGCGCCGGCGTTGATAATCGCTCAGCCCGCGGATGTAACTGGCGACTCCGCCAGTGTGAAGGATTTTTTCAACGTGGAGTATCCGCACCGGGTGCATCCTCCTGTCCTGAGTCAATCCCGGCGATTCGTGCAGCGGGTAATTTCAGCCGGCCAAGGTGCGCCAGTGGTTTCCGGGCGAGTATCCAGGCGGCTATGCCGAGGGGATGGACGAAATAGATGCTACGGGCGGTGCAGATCATCCAGCAACTCCAGCGGCAGCGGTCGACAAACCGGCGAGCCTCATCGGCGGATGGACCATGCCATATCTGTTCCCACGATTGCGTGATGATATTACCCATCGCCTTGCCCTGCACCGAGCAACTGTAGACAGTACCGTCGGCCTGGAGGAAAAAGAAATCCTTACCGGCCCGGCAGCGGAACCGCCACCGCCGCCCGATCAGGTACTTGTATGTGTTGTAGGCGAAATGTGCGCGAAGCCACTGCTTCGGCCGCCACGTTCGCAGCCAGTCTATGATTATCCGCTTGAACGATTTGTCCAGCCAGGGCGGCATATCATGCAGAAGCGACTGCTGAACGCCCAGGTGCGTCGCGGCGGGGTGTGCGGCAACTACCCCCACTTCCAGACCCCGGCTGGCGGCAAAGTCCGCCACGCAGGCGACCTGGTCTATGTTCTGATCGCATATTGTCATGCTCAGCCTCAGACCCTCAAAACCGTCATCCGTCAGAGCATCCAGCAACTCCACCACCGAATCAAATACACCCTTATCCCCACGGATGCGATCATGGGCCTCGCCGATTCCGTCGAGGCTGACAGAGAGGCGAACGCCCGGATCAATCCGCCGAATCTCATCCATCATCCCGATAATCCGTTGCGGCGTGTAGGCGTTGGTGGAGATGGTAATCTGCCCGGTCGGACATCGCAACCGGACCTGGCGGACGAACTCCGGTAGATCGCTACGAAGGAACGGTTCACCGCCGGTAAGGTTAATCGTCTTCAATCCCGGCGGGAGTTTGCGCATATGCTCCGGCTTAATGTCGTCGTGTCGGTGCTGCCTCCAGATGTTACACATGAGACAGTGCGCGTTGCAGTGATGCGTCACGGCAATGATGGCGTCGGCAGGAGACTTCATATTATTGTTATCGGAAATTTGCTTACCTTACTCTGGCGAAAGATTGCGGAGCAGGCAGTGGAAATCATCGGTCATGCGCGAAATGTCGAAGTCTTTCGCGCGTTTTCGTCCGGCTGCACCCATTCGCCGGCGGAGAGTTTCATCATCCAGCAGGCGTCCTATCGCTCCTGCAAGTGCATCGGCATCGCCGGGGCGGACCTTCAGTCCTTCCACGCCGTCCGTAAAGACTTCTGTCAGCGCCGCCACGTCGCTGGCGACCACGGGCAGAGACGCCGCCATACCCTCCAGCACGGCTACGCCGAACGTTTCGACGTGCGTGGAAAGGATGCACACATCCGCAGCCGCGAGGATAGCGGAAACGTCATGGCGAACGCCCGCCGGCGTAACGAAATCCTTCAGACCTGCCCGGGCGATCCCGCCGGTCATCTCCGGCGAGTCCGTGCCGCACCCGACCAGGACCAGGTGGAAGTCGCTGCGACGCCTCGCCAGTTGCGACGTCGCGGACAGCAGGGTTTCGAAATCCTTCCAAGGCTGGACATTGGCGACATGAACGAGGATTCGCTTATTTGCAGGCAAGCCCACAGCAGGCGCTGCCGACTCGACATCGGCCAGATTGATGCCGTTATGGACGACGCGAACGTGCCGCTGCGACAGGCCTCGGGAAAGCAGTTCCTCGCGCAGGTATAGGCTGACGCAGACGACCTCATCCAGCAGCCCGACGGCGAGGTAGATTTTCAATTGCCGGACGAAATCCTTCACCTGTCTGCCCGGCGAGGCGTGGCACCAGCATATCCTGGCGACCTTGCGTCCGCTCATGGTCGCTCCGAGGGTCGAAAACAGCAGCCCGTTTCGCAGGGCATCGACGATAATTACCGATTCAATCCGCTCCCGCCGGATGATTCGTGCGATGCGCACCGCAGCGGTCAGGTCGAACCCGTTGGCGGCCAGACCGTCGTGAATTGTCGCCGAAGCGCCGGCGAATTCATCTCGTCGTCCGCCTCCGCCGCGAATGGCGGCGACGGAAACATAACAGCCTCGCTTCTTCAATGCGCGGACCAACTCCAGCGAGACCGTTTCGGCCCCGCCGACGATTAACCTCTCAATTACCATCAAGACGCGCATAATTGTCTCTTGATTGCATCTGCTGCGGAGCGGGCTGCTCGCCGGCAACGATTGCGACAAAAGATTAGCAGGGATACAGGGGATGCAGTGGATATATCTTTTTTTTCATTTTTTTCTCTAACAACTATCCCCTGTATCTCCTGTATCCCTGCTAATTCTTTTCTCCCAGGCTGCGGGCGACGCGTCGGATGGTCCGGAAAGTTGTCTCTTGATTGCATCTGCTGCGGAGCGGGCTGCGCCGGTCAGCAGGCCTCGCGACATACCGGCGTGGAATTTGCGGTCGCCGATAACGGCGTAAACGGCGTGCAACAGTATCATCCCGACCAGGTCCCACGCCAGCAGCAGCCACTTTCCCGCTCCCGGTTCCAGTGCGTCGGCTGCAACGCGGATGTGGTTCATCGCCATCATGCGCCCCCATGCGAACGAATCCGGTTTGGACGCCCTGTCGCAATGGTGAATCAATTTCAGCGACGGCGCGATGAACATGGCAAATTGCTGTGTGGCGCGGTAACTGAAGTCGCGGTCCTCAGCGACGGCGTAACCGGTGAAGGATTCGTTGAACCTGACGGATTCGACGACGCGCCGGCGGACGCTTACCCTCCCTCCGGTCAGGAATTTCGCCGGTATGAGCCGACCTCGAAGAACCGGCGGAAGAGACACCGACTTTGCGAGGCATCGGCGGGGCATCCAGCGCGTGCGGGCTGTTAAAAACTCCAACATGTCCCACAGCCCGGTGCTCCATGCTCGGTTCTTTGCGACCGATATTTTCCGGTCGCTCGAAGCCAGACCCACTCCCAGGTCCGTACCTGCCGCGCCGATCCCGTCGATTTGGCGGTTTTCATCCGCTGCGTACATAGCCGATATTTCGGCCAGAAATTCCTGCCCCAGTTCCACGTCGTCGTCCAGCAGCACCAGAATCTCGCCGGCGGATGCGTCTATGCCGGCGTTTCGCGATGCCGGCAGCGATGGATGCTCACGCCGCCTGTAAATGAACCGCACTGCCGCTCGGCGCACCTCATCGGCGATGTCGGCGGGGATTTCCTCGTCGCCGTCGTTGACGATTATCAACTCATCCGGCAGGAGAGTCTGATCCAGGACCGACCGGACGGTCCTGCGGAGAGATTCCGGACGGTTGTGCGTAGGCACAATGACGGAAATGCTTTCGTTCATGCACCCGCTGCTCCACGGCGCGTTACCGCCGTCTCGAATTGCTTGAGTATCCGCTGTCCTGATGAACTCAATATCCGTTTTTGTCTGGCGTCCAGCAGCCATGTAGTAGATATCGTCACTATCAGCACGGTTATCCACATCAGTCCCAGTGTCCACTTCGGCAGCAGCAGCATGGCAGGGGTGGCCATGATGAAGTACGTGTTGAGATGCATCCTGGCGCGGACAATCAGGAAATACGCCAGCGAGACTGCCATCATTCCGGCGTACATGCCGACCCCGGCCGCCAGAGCGGCGCCCACCGCACCGTGCTGCGGTATCCACCAGATCGCCAGGAGCACGTTGGCGACTCCGCCGGCCAGCGCCCCCAGCGCCACCATGATGGGGCGCTCGTGAAGTCTGGCCAGGATGTTCAGCAATATCAGGTGAGCGCCGGCCTGGAAAAACATCAGCAGTCCGATGAGCAGTACCCGTCCGCTGTGATAGTTTTGCGGGATGATTTTCACCCACAATGGTGAAGTAACATAAACAAGCACCGACAGCGTCATCGTGCCTAGCGCCAAGGCCTTGTAGGACGTTTCCAGGATGAAAACGGCTGGGCGGCGTTCGCCGCTCTCCCACAGTTTCGCTACGTGCGTGAATATAACCGCCCCGGCGGCATTGGCCAGGGCGAGTATGGACTGACCCAGGAGCAAAAAGGCAAAGAACACGCCGCCGGCCACCTTGCCTAAAAGATTTGAGGTCAACCAGAAACTGATGTACCCCGCGCCAAGCCACAGAAAACCGGCCACCATTTCAACAAAACCAAATCGCAACACGCGGGTGAAGAAGCCGTCAAAGACGGGGGGTTCTTCGGCGGCAACCTGATGAACCGGAAGAGGCATCGCGGTGCCTGGTTCGGATGTATCGCTGTCCGGCTTGGGAATCAGCGTCTGTTTACCGCGAGAGGGAACTTCCTCGTGACCGGCGTCCCTGCCCAATCGTTCCATCGCCAGTTGCAGCAGGATCATCCCTGCGACAAAGACCATCGCCAAGGCGACAAGATGCGCAGCCAGCAGGGCCAGGGCCTTCGGCATTATCAGCAGCGCCGCCGTTCCCAGGGCGGTGAAGCTGATAGCGAAGGATATCTCAAGAACTGAAACGGCCCGATACCGCCGCATTCCGACCAGGAAACCCAGCATGTTGTGATAGAGGGACAGCAAAGCGGCGTTGGCCAGCGCTACCATACAGATGCTAAGTTGATAGTTGTAGGTTATCTCGGAGGCGGCGAGACGCGAAACGATGACATGGCGGGTAATCGCGCCGCTTCCGAGCATCGCTGCGCCGACTAATATGACGGCGCAGGCAAACACACGCCATCGCATGCCGCGGTAAAAGACCTCAAGTTGCCCGCGAGCCTCGTAAAAACTTACATACCGCACCAACCCGTGATTGCTGCCCAGCGTAACCAACGACGAGGCCATGGTGAAAATCATTGCCCCCAAACCCCAAAGACCCAATTCGGCCTCCCTCATCAGGTACATAAACAGCAGCATACGTCCCAGACCCAAGGCTCTCTGGAATACAGAGGCCGGAACGTACACGCCCAGCGATTCCGTCATCGAGCCGACTTTCAGCAGTCGCGGTAAGACAGCCACTGCTTTACTCCTGGTTCGGCATGTCGATAGAAAGGTCCGGTTGATTTTGCGCCCGGAATTCCAGCAGGCGGTTATATCCGACCATCAGGCCGGTAAAGGCCCAGAACAGGCCGTTGGATGGAATGTCCCATAATATGTCCACAAAGTTCGCATCAACCAGATACACCACCAGCGCGATCCAGAAAACAACGACGAAATCCTTACTCAACAGAGTTTCCCGCCCCGATGGAAGCCTTCTATAGAGCTGTAGCGACTGGCGATATATCAGTATGAATATGGTCACGAGAAGCGTCAGGCCTATAATGCCGATTTCGGCGGCAATTACCGCAAACAGATTGGCCGGTGAGGAAACGGGCGTAATTTCGCTCGTACGGGCGCTGAAAGAGACCGGGTCGCGATCAATCTTTTTGTCGGCTTCAACGTAGTGCCCGAAGCCCACTCCCGTCAACGGACGAATCTTGACCATCTCCCATGTTCTTGCCAGCAGGACCATCCGATAAATAACAGGGTCGGTCTGCGCTATACTTCCTGTCGCTCTCCCGGTGCGCAAATGCTCAACCATGATGCCGCTCGTTCCTGTAACCGTAGCATATTGAGGTTTACGCACAATGTTATTCCAGAACATCGCAACCGCCAGAACTACCGTCAGGGAGGCCATTGCCAGTTTGGTCTTTCCGAGTTGTCCCTTGCAGCCCCACAGGCACCAGACGATTCCGCAGACGGCGAAACTGAGATATGCCGCACGCAGACCGGTGAAAAAGATAGCAGGGGGGATAAGAATTGCCTGGATGATAAGCGCAATCCGATAAGGTCCGCGAATCCGGCGTATAAGGAACAGGTCGGCATAAAACAGCAGCAGGAGAAGATTGGCCTGGGGATTCGAGGCGTTAAATGCGCCTCGCGCGCGGTCGAAGTGGTGTCCCATCTGAAAGTTCGGATCGTTGATGTAAGCCGGCCAGATCAGCGAACGAGCGCCTTCAAAACCCCTGATGGCGGCATATTGCAGGTAAGCGATGTACAGGGCGTACCAGCCGTAGATGCTCATAAAGATCAGGACCCTGCGAATCTGCTTCTCGTCCCGCGTGCAGTTATAGACGCAGAAGAACATGAGGAACGGGAAGAGTATAGGTCCTAGGAAGCGGAAGTATGGAGCGCCTCTTGCCGGATAGGGCATAGTTGCGGCGACCCAGCCGGTTGCCGTAGCGCTGATGGCGCAATAGACCAGAAACGCAAGCATGACCCACAGTACCGCACGTTCATATCGGAGGCTCGCCTTGTGGAGCAGGAAGTACAGGCCGAACGCCAGCATCGCCACGAGGAAAATAAACCGTGGGACGGTCATGGTGAAAAAGGCCGATGATTCCATCCGCCACTGGGGCCAGTCCAGCAGCCCATAGGAAAGGACCCATATCCACGCCCAGAGCGTTATCTCCCACCTTATGGACCAGTACAACAGCACCGCCGCCCCGGCCAGGGCGAGTAAAGACCATGGTATTGTGGCAGGGTAGGCGATAGCCGCCGCCACCGTCGCCAGCACCAATGCAATTACGATCCACAGGAGGCCTGCGGACGCGGTATTTCGCGACAGGAGCGTGGGCGTGAGGAGTTCCGTCTTGCGCCGGGTCAGTTCGGTCATGCCAGTCTCTCACGCTGCCGGTCAGACGCGCCTATAAACAAACTTCGGGACGGGATAGGTCCGCATGTTCAGGACGACGCCGGCAACTTTACCTCCGCCGATCTGGAGCCTCTTTTTGGCCTGTAGAAGCGCCTCGCGAGGCGTCTTCCGGCAATGGGCAACCAGCACGACAGATTCGACAACCTCGGCCAAAACCTGGGCGTCGGGATACTGATTGACCGGCGCCGTATCGACGATGACGTAATTGTAGCGGCGCTGTAATTCTTCCATGATGCCCCTGGCGCGGTCGGCGCGAAGGATTTCCAGGACGTGCCTGCACTCGCTACCGGCGGCAAGGACGTCCATGTGTCCCGGTCCGACGTGCTGAAGGGCCTCGCCGAGGTCTTTCCGACCCATCAGGACGTCCGATACGCCCATCCCGTTGGCGATATTCAGAACGTTGCTTATCGCAGGTGTGCGGAGATTGAAATCCACCAGCACGACCCGCCCGGTCGAACGCACCGTATCGGAAGATTCCGCTGCGACTCCGCCGGAATTGCTGCTTCCAGCCAGGGCAAGACCGCAGGCTATGGTCGTGGCGCCCTCGCCCGGATTGGACGAACAGACCAGCACGGACTTCGGCGGCGACTGGGAAGTGTAAAACAGCGACGTCCATAGACCTCTGAAGATATCCTCGGACTGAGGCGACAGTTCAGCGGCGGCTAGTTTAGTCTGGGGCATGTTGTGTACCTCTTTGGTGTAAGATTATCTTGTGCCCGAATCTGGGCACCGATGCCAGCACACCGGTTTCAATGTGTCGTTCAATGTCGTCGATGCCCTTGACGGTGTGGTCGAAGTGGTCGGACAGGAAGGCATAGACCAGCGCCAGGATCACACCGGCAAAGATGCTGATAATTACGTTGGCCCACAAGATGGGGCGGTATGGATTGTGCACGTTCGGAAGAGACGGCCCGTCGGCCACCAGGACGCGAACCGGTATCATGGCCGATGCCTCGGCGCTTTCGGCGTTGAGGGATCCTTCCAGACGCTTGCTGAGTATCTTCTGTGCATCCGTTGCATCCGTGCTCAACCGGTCGTATTTAGTGGCGATGAGGGCCAGTCTGGCAATGTCGTCCCGATCTTTCTTTACGGTTTTTTCCAAAGCGTCCCGCCGACCCTGGATGGCGGCGACTTCCTGGTTGATCTTGGTTTTCTCTCTGGCAAGTTCAGCCTTGAGATCGCCCAGGTTGGCGACAAGTTCAGCCCGGACCGCCCCTATCTCCTTGTAAGAATCCTGAAATCGCGGGGTGAGATTATTCAGTCGAATCCTCAGGTCCGCAATCGAGCCGACAATCTTGGCAATCGCCAGGTTGTCTATGAGCAGCACCTGCGGTATCACCACCTGCTCGCCGGTGCCTTTGGCAAGTTCCTTGTCAATCTGCCCGTTCAGTGCGGTCAGTTCGGACAGGCGGGCGTTAAGCGTGTTTATCTCGCCCTGGAACTTCGTCCTTAGACTCTCGACTCCCATCTCGCCGATACCTTTGAGCATGTTTTGCACTGTCTGAAGGTCGCCTTTGACCTCAGTGTTGGTGAATTCTTCCAGCCTCTGCTGGGCTTTATCCAGGTTTGCCCTTGCAGCGGCAGTGGCCTGTTCCATCAGTGCTATCGAACTTTCCTTTGCCTGTTTGACCTCCAGAGAAGTCCGGCGGAACTGGTATGCGGCGAGAAGATGACCTGCGAACTGCTGGGCGCGTTTTGTCGCCAGTGTCCGGCGGTCGGGTTCGCCGCCTAGCGGCAGGCCTCTTTCTTCAGGCCAATCGACAGTAACGGTAAAGGTTTGCGTAACGTCCACCCCGCCTGGCGTCGTAACCTTAACTCGCTTCCGCACGTCGTCGAGCCGGTCATTGTTGTCTGCGGCGAATTGTGCTATCTGAGAGTCCTTGTACCACTTCTTTTCGTCCAGACCTATTGGTCCGTCAGACTCGGTCGCCATTTCGTCGAGCTTCATCAGGGCCGACGCCAGGACGTAATCGCTGGCTATTAATTCCCGCTGCTTGAGGATAAACAGGCTAAGCCTGTCCCTTATGCCCGTCGGCGATTCCAGCGGCGAGATCGTTATATCCGTCGGTTCAGCCAGCAACATCGCCTTGGAGCGATACTGCCAGAGACCGAAATGAGTTACCGCCAGAGCGCCTGCCACGACGACCAGCAGAATCAGTATGATCCCGACAAGCCTGGAAAAAATCACCCGCGAAAGTTCACGAAGCGTCCGTGTGGGATAAGCCATATTTCACCTCGTCAAAGATAATTACACCGGGTCTTTCCGGTTCATTATGGATTCGGTCCAAGCCAGTCCACTGCATCTCCGGCTGAGTAATTGGCGGTGCTTGTGAACCCGCCGACGGCGCGGATGCCGCGCGTCCAGACGTATTCTATGTAGTCGGCGCGTTTTGCGATAGCGCTGGTCGGTACATACACCATATCGCCGTCTTCAAGCCAGATGTCATATTTGTACTTGCCCATATCGGACTTGACCGGTTCGGAACCTGTTCGTTTGCGATTTTCCAGTAGTTGATAGACGTTGATGATCGCCGCGGACGGCGTCGGCAGGTGCCTTCGGCGAATCAGCATCACCCGGCTTAACTCGGCGCGGGCGGGAATGTAGCTGCCCGCCTGGGCAATGGCCTGAAGCAGGGAAACTTCCTTGTTTGCCGGCAGCATTCCGGGGCTGCGAACTTCGCCGAAGACGTACACGCTCGCCGTCGCGACGGTCTGGACGTTGACGGTAACTTCCAGTTCGTCCAGCCCGAGGGCGGTGTACGCGTCGTTGAGGTCCCTGTGCAGTTGCTCGACGGTCTTGCCCGCTGCACGAATACTGATAATGAACGGTACTGAAATCGTTCCGTCGGGCGTAACGGGAACCAATCGGCTCTGTCCGCGAGGGGCGGTCGTAATCGCCAGTTTCAGTTCGGCGATCTTGACGTTCGATTCCTTGAAACTGACCGTAACGACCGGGTCCTTGATATACTTTTTGTATCTGTCCAGAAGTTCCTTTTCCACGTCGTCGATTGTCCGGTCAAAGGCGGACACCTTGCCTATCAGGTCAAGGTTGATACATCCGTCGGACTGGACGCGCTCTTCCTGGTTGAGTTCGGGCTTGTAAGGAAAGCGTACGACTATGACGTCCTGTATCTTGATGAGATAGGAGGGGGTACGCTGGTGGCGGACGTGATAGATGATTTCCAGCGAGTCGCCTTCGCGGATGTGATAATCCCGCCTGACGATATGCGCCACGGGCGCTTCGGCCGTCGGCCAGTGCTGCTGGAGCAGCGCGGGGGCGACCTGGGGCTTTTCCTTTTTGGCCGGTTCACAACCCGTCGCCGAAAGGGATAAAATCGCGATCGCAACCAACATTCCGAATAGACGCGGTACGTTCATAATTTTTCACCTCGCCGATGTAATGTACGCATCGGTAACAATTGTTCTGACTTTCCCCAAATCCGCCTGTGTCTGCCCATAGGTATGATAGGAGCCGACACGGACCAATTGCATTACCCGCCCGCTTCTGAGTTCCAGGTCGGTTCGGGCATCCAGTCCGGCGTTTTGAAGCCGGTATTTAAGTTGTTTTGCAGAAGCG
>CAYUYD010000018.1:0-16091 GCA_964449105.1 uncultured Planctomycetaceae bacterium
CGACGTTGACGCCGCCAAGGTCAAAAGCCTGCAGGCCGGACGCAGCTACATAGAGCATATCCCCTCGTCCGTCGTCGCTGAGATGGTTCGCTCAAAGCGATTCGTAGCCACCATGGATTTCAAACGGCTTAGCGAACCGGACTGCATCCTTATATGCGTACCCACGCCGCTGACCAAAATGCGCGAGCCGGAAATGACATATATCACCTCCACCGCCGAAGCCTTATCCGAAAGGCTCCGGAAAAATCAACTCGTCGTGCTGGAATCGACCACCTATCCCGGTACGACCAAAGAGGTGATGCTGCCCATTCTGGAAAAATCAGGGCTTAAGGTCGGCAAGGATTTCTTCCTTGCCTTCTCGCCGGAGCGCGAAGACCCGGGGCGAAAAGATTACTCCACAAAAACTATTCCCAAGGTCGTCGGCGGGTACGACAGGGATTCGCTGGCAGCGGCTGTGGCGTGTTACGAATGGGCGATTGATACCGTCGTGCCCGTCTCCAGTTGCGAAGCAGCCGAGGCCTCGAAAATACTGGAAAACACCTACCGCTGCGTGAACATCGCTTTGGTCAACGAACTGAAGATGCTATTCGACCGGATGGGCATCGACGTCTGGGAGGTCATACGCGCCGCATCGACCAAGCCGTTCGGTTTCACGGCTTTTTATCCGGGTCCGGGTCTGGGCGGACACTGCATCCCGATCGACCCGTTTTACCTGTCATGGAAAGCTCGCCAGTACGGTATGGCGACGCGGTTTATCGAACTGGCAGGAGAAGTGAACGTCGGAATGCCGCGATTCGTCATCAACAAACTCATGTACGCGCTGAATCAGCGAAAAAAAGCCCTCAACGGCGCGAAGGTGCTCGTGCTTGGTCTGGCCTATAAAAAAGACATCGACGACGTACGCGAAAGCCCTTCACTGGAGTTGATTGAATTGCTGCAACACCACGAAGCCGATGTCGATTACAACGACCCGCACGTGCTGCGAATGCCCAGAACAAGGCAATACGATCTGAAAATGACCTCGAAAAAAATCTCAGCGGCAATGCTGGAAAAGTACGACGCCGTTCTTATCGCCACCGACCACAGCGAATACGACTATCAGTTCATCGTTGATAACGCACAACTGGTAATCGACACACGCAACGCGACGAAGAACATCAGGCGAGGACGGAAAAAAATCGTCAAGGCTTAAAAGAGGTCTGCAGTCGGTAAAAACCCCGCAAATAGTGGTGCTGGTCGCTGAATGCTGATTCTCATTCGAGCTCGTCGAGCATCCGCTCTGCGGCGATTTGGAGTTTTTCGGGCGTTTCGTAAGCGCCGTCGGCTATCTCGGCCTTAACTCGCTCGACCAGATCCCTTCGCACCATCGGCAGCTTGCGGGCTTTTTTGATCCACTTGGCCAGTTCGGCGGAGGTGGGGCGACGGCTGGAACCGGCATGAGGCGCCGACGCAACTGCCTTGCGAACAGGTTTTCGAATCTTACTTGCCCCGACGGTTCTTGATTTCTTGGTATTCATTGGTCCAAATCCACTCATCCCACGGACATAAAGCGCATAATCACACCCTTTTCAGCCTTCCATGGCGTTTGAGTGGCGTGTCAGTGCGGCCGATGCGCCCGAGGCGAAATCTCCGCCGCACCCGGCTTGCCAAGCGGCTGTTCGCCGTCCCAGAGGGCGACGCCGCTGCAAGCCCGGTGAACCATCTCACAGGCCCGCCGACATCTGAGTGCTTCCCTGCTCTCTCAACTATCGGTCAGAACAAAAAAATACCTTCAGGCATTTTTCAAGAGCGTAACAAATCTATAACTGCCTATAATTACCCGAATTATGTAAATATTACCGCATTTATGTGGATAAAATCGGTAATTCATCGAAGATTTTCCCCTGCCGAAATATTACCTATATTCCCCACCTTCGCCATTTTCACGCGATCCTGCATGCTCACTTTTTAGTGAGCATGTCAGATGAATCATAAGTACGGTGATGTCCGCCGGCGTAATGCCGCTGATGCGCAGCGCCTGTCCAAGCGTGGCTGGGCGGACGCTTTCGAGGTGCTCGGCCGCCTCGGCGCGAAGATGAGGCACAGCCGAATAATCCAGCGAATCAGGGATGCGTCTGGTATCCAACTGCCTCATTTTTGCAGTGACTGCACGCTGCCTGGCGACATACCCGGCATATCGGCAATCGATCGCGACGGTCTCAACGGCTTCGGGGTGATCCTGTAAGAGGCGAAGAAGGTCTGTTGAGTCACACTGCAGCTGCTCCAGTTTTACGTTCGGATTAGCGAGTTGCATGGAGATGGTCTTTCCGCCCGGACGTATCTTCCCGAATAATTCCTCGGTCTCTTCAACGGCCTGTCGCTTCGCGCTGAATCTTTCCCAGCGCTTATCATCCACCAGTCCGATTTTCCTGCCTATGGACGTCAGCCGCCGGTCGGCGTTGTCGGCGCGGAGGCTCAGGCGATGCTCCGCCCTGCTGGTGAACATCCGATACGGTTCGAGGACGCCCTTGGTCACCAGGTCGTCTATCATCACGCCGATGTAGGACTGGTCGCGGCGAAGGACCAGCGGTTCACAGCCTCGCAGCATCGCGACGGCATTGGCTGCGGCAATGAGGCCCTGTGCGGCAGCCTCCTCGTAGCCCGTGGTGCCGTTGACCTGACCGGCAAGGAATAAACCCGCCACCGCCTTGGTTTGAAGCGTAGGCTTTAACTGCACCGGGTCGGCGAAGTCGTACTCGACGGCATAACCCCATCGGACGACCTCCGCGGCCTCCAGGCCCGGAATGTTGTGGACGATAAAATCCTGCAAATCGATCGGCAGCGAGGTGGCTACGCCGTTCAGATAAACCCAGTTCGTTCCCCGTCCTTCCGGTTCAATGAAGACCTGGTGGCTGGACTTGTCGCCAAAGCGATGCACCTTCAGTTCCAGCGACGGGCAGTACCGCGGGCCTGTGGAGGCGATCTGCCCGGTAAAAAGCGGCGCGCGGTGGAAGTTGTCCCGAATGACCTGGTGAATCTTCGCATTTGTGGATGTTATCCAGCAGGGAACCTGTTCGACCCGAAGCGAATCGTTGAGGAACGAGAACGGCTGCGGCGGCTCGTCGCCGTCCTGGCGGGTGCAGCGGTCGTAGTCGATGCTGCCGGCGGCGATTCGAGGACAGGTGCCCGTCTTCAGACGCCCCAGGCGGATGCCCAGTGACTCCAGCGATGTCGAAAGACCCTCTGCTGCCGGTTCGTCGTACCGTCCGCCCGGCCAGACCTTTTCGCCGCAGTGCATCAAACCACGAAGGAACGTCCCCGCTGTTACAATCGCCGCGCGACAACTGAAAATTGCGGATTCATCCCTGCTAGCCGCGAGCGGAAGCGAGCGGGCTATTTTTCCGGTACGCCGATTACCCGCTCGCTTCCGCTCGCGGCTAGCAGGGATAACGCGAACGCCGACGACGCGGTTGTTCTCCGTCAGGATTTCCGTCGCTTCGCCTTCGATGATGGCGAGGTTGTCGAGGTTTGTGAGTCTTTGCCGGACGAATGAGGCGTATGCGTGTCGGTCGGACTGGCAGCGCGGGCCCCACACTGCCGGACCTTTGGAGCGGTTGAGCATGCGAAACTGCATACCGGTCGCGTCGGCGGCGATTCCCATCAGCCCGCCAAGAGCGTCAATCTCGCGGACGATCTGACCCTTGCCCACTCCGCCGATGGCGGGGTTGCACGACATCTGCGCAATTTCACCAGCCGACAGTGTTACCAGCGCCGTATTCGCGCCCATCTTCGCCGCAGCCCAGGCGGCCTCTGCCCCGGCGTGCCCGCCGCCGATTACAACAATGTCAAAATCGCTCTCCACGAACAGATTCTAGCACACCTGAGGCACGGAATCAGCCACGGAAAAATAAAGGGCAATGCGACAGCGAGGTCGTCGCCGCCACATTGCCCTTTTTTACTTTGTCGGTACGATATTATTGACTCATGCCCTCGGCGCAGGTGGTGCGACCGGTACAGAAGTCGCTATCCCGCCCGTGTAACGTGCATCGCCGAAACCAAGTATCGCGAAAAAAATGGGGCCTAGAAAAGCAAGCCCGATACCGAACCCGGTGCTCTTACCGAAGTTTTCCGCTACGGCAATGGATACGATAATCGGAATGATAATGTTCGCTATCGGAACAAAGTACAGAAGGACCCACCACGTGGGTTTGCCGGCGATTTCCAGGAGGACGACTACGTTGTAAATCGGAACGATCGCCGCCCATCCCGGCTGGCCGGCCTTAGTGAACGTCTTCCACATACCGGCAATAGCGAAAACAATCACAGCCAGATAAAGTACAACGAAAATGAAAGCTCTCATGACAGTGCTCCTTTCCTGTTGTGTGCCCACACCCAGGCACATCCTTTGTGCCAGACACAATGAAATGACAGACGGAACGTATCTGACGCCATGCTCGCTGTCAACAGTCGTTATACATTTTTTTATGCCGCGGGAATTACTTTCGCAAAGCCTGACTCACCGCCTCGATCTGCAGGCCGATTTTGGTTCTCAGCGTCAAGAAGCCTGTCGCCGTCCCGTTCCCAGTCGTCTGCCCTGTTTGCAGCCCGGCGGGCAGCGGCCAGTAGGTAGGTCAGGCACACTTGCCCGACCTGCCTGCTCACTCGAACAGCGATTTTTCTTCTTCGTCGTGTTTTTCGCCTGCGGGCAGTTCGCCGCTGCGCTTGTAGATTCTCGTTTCCAGTTGTTTGAGGTACGGGGTGAAGGCGGCCTTGGGGTCGGCGTCGTTCTCGATTGCATCGAGCGTCATGAACATCTTGGCGTCGAGGTTGTCGAGGTAGTGGACGACGAACGCCTCCGGAACGGCAGGGAGTTTCGGCGAACCGAACTGATGCTCTCCGTGGTGGGCGAGGATTATGTGCTGGAGGAGATTCAGCGTCCTGGCGGGGAACGGTTCGCCCAGTTCATCGGCCAGTGCGGCTGCCTTTTCGGCGACCCAGATGGCTGCGATGGTGATGTGTCCGATGAGTTGTCCTCGGTCGGTGTAGCGAATGGCTGTTCCGCTGGATAATTCTACCGCTTTTCCCGCGTCGTGCAGGAACACGCCGGCCAGGACCAGATCCGCGTTAATCTGCGGATACAGCGGTAAAATCGCCGCCGCGGCGCGGGCGACGTTCAGCGTGTGCTCCAGAAGCCCGCCGATATACGGATGGTGCATACTCATCGCGGCAGGGGCGCGTTTGAAGGCTGTGACGAAATCGCGGTCCTCCACGAATTTTTTAATCAGCAGGCGGACGAATTTGTCCTTGATGCCTCGTAATATCTCCAGCAGTTCAGCCCACATTTCCTCGACGTCGCGGTCGGTCGCCCGAAGGAAGTCGGCAAGGTTCACCTTATCGGACGGGAAAGGTCGGCAGGCGTCGATGACGAATTGCAGGCTGCCGCGATAATCCTCCGTCCTGCCCTTGACGTGCAGGAAACCGTCGGTCGGGATGCCATTAAATACGGCCTCCGAAGCCTGCCACATCCGCGACGGCAACATTCCCGTCCTGTCGCATAGCGTGCAGACGATGTACAGGTCGCCCGATTTGGTCGTTCGCAGGTCCTTTTCACGCACGAGAAACACCTGGTCGAGCGTCTCGCCCGCCATCAACTGATTGATGAATCGCCGTTTTTCGTTCATGGCGGGGATTGTACCAGAACACACGGACATTGAAAATACCGCATTCGCCCGGTATAAACAGTTTCGGGAAATGACTAATGTCTAATGACCAATGTCTAAGTAATGACTAATTTCTAATTACCAAAGGGTGGTTTGGTTACCGTCAGATTGTTAGACGTTAGTCGTTAGGCATTGATTAGGCATTTGACATTAGTCATTAGACATTACCGGGCTCCGGTCCGTCCGAGGCAAGATACAAGGTGAATTATGCGATACTCTCAATTACTGATTCCGACGGTTAAGGAGGTTCCCTCCGAGGCCGAGATTCCCTCGCACCGCCTGATGATCCGAGCAGGCTTCATCCGCAAGGTCGCTTCCGGCACGTACACCTATCTGCCGCTTGGTCTGCGAATGCTGCGAAAGGCAGAGCGGATCGTCCGCGAGGAGATGAACGCCGCCGGTGCGCAGGAAATCGTCATGCCGATCCTCCAGCCGATGGAACTGTGGCAAAAAACCGGGCGCGATACCGACTACGGCGAGACGATGTGCCGATTCACCGACCGGCACGGGCGGGAAAACGTCCTGGCCCCGACGGCTGAAGAAGTCGTTACGACGCTGGTGGCCGGCGATGTCCGCTCGTACAAGCAGCTGCCGATAAACCTCTACCAGATCGCCACGAAGTTTCGCGATGAGTTCCGCCCGCGATTCGGCGTCCTCCGTAGCCGGGAGTTCCTGATGAAGGACGCCTATTCCTTCGACGCCGACCTTGCCGGGCTTGGAGCCACCTATCAGAAAATGTTCGACGCCTACTGCCGCATTTTCGACCGCTGCGGGCTGAAGTACGTCATCGTCGAGGCCGAGAGCGGACTCATCGGCGGCTCGGCCAGCCATGAATTCATGGTCCCCTGCCCTACCGGCGAGGACATCATCGTCCATACCGAGGATTACTCCTACGCCGCGAATATCGAAAAAGCGGAAGTTGATGCAATAACGAGCCGCGACCACAAGGGAGCGGACATCCCACCGATGCAGGAAGTTGAGACTCCAAATAAGCGAACCATTGACGAGGTCTGCGAATACCTCCACATAAAACCCCAAGAGATGATAAAGACACTGATCTATATTCCTGATGTCAAAACGGAGCACGAAAAGCAATTTGGGCTTCTGCGGGCAAAACATGATGGGCGGGAACTTTTTATAGCATCATCGACACAGGGGTTGGAGTACGCTGTGGTCGTTGTGCGTGGTGACCACGAAGTCAACGAAGCAAAATTAAGTCGGGTGGCGTCTTGCGATCTAAGACTCGCAGATCACAGTAAAATCGAAAAACTGACGGGAGCGAATGTCGGATTTGCCGGAGTTCAGGGGTTTCAACTTTGGCAACGGGAGATAATGAAACGCACAGGAGGATCTCGAGGCAACCTAGTCAGACTCTTCGTTGACCATACCATCGCCGCAATGCCTGTCGGAGTGGCGGGGGCTAACAAGACAGATTATCACGTTCGCAACGTCGTTCCGGGGCGGGATTTCCCGCTCGAAGGCGACTATGTCGTCGTCGCTGACATTCGCAATGCCGTCGAGGGCGATACGCACGACGGCAAGCCGTTAGAACGCTCCCAGGGTATCGAGATAGGGCACGTGTTCAAACTAGGCACGAAATACAGCGAAAAACTCGGCGCGGTCTTCCTCGACGAAAACGGGGCCGAAAAGCCATGCGTAATGGGCTGTTACGGCATCGGGATTAACCGCATTATCGCCGCAGCCATCGAGGTCGGAAACGACGAGAACGGGTGCATTCTGCCGGCGGCCATCGCGCCGTTCGAGGTCGAGGTGCTGATACTCAACAATGACAACGTCGAAGTCGTGGCCGAGGCGGAGCGGATTTATAATGAACTTGCAGCCGGCGGCGCAGACGTCCTGCTGGACGACCGCGACGCACGGGCGGGCGTGAAATTCAAGGATGCCGACCTTATCGGCATCCCGCTGCGAGTCGTCGTCGGCGAGCGAGGCCTGAAGGAAGGAACTGTCGAAATCAAACGAAGAACGGATGAGAAACCGGCAAAGGTTTCCACGAAAGAGGTTGTCGCTCAAACATTGAATATCCTGAAAGCAATGAAGGATCAAAATGTCTAATGTCCAATGACCAATGTATAAGTAATGTCTAATGACAAATGACTAAAAAAGCCAGGGACGATTCGCATCAGGGCTTTAGTCATTAGACATTGGTCATTCATTGGTCATTAGACATTATGTCATTAGACATTTATGACATATGGCTCGACCGCGAAATAAATATATCGACTACCTCCAGTACCTCGGCCTTCGCCTGTTCGCGATGTTTATTCACATGTTCGACGTTCAGACGAACTATCGTACCGCCCGTTGGATCGGCGAATTGCTTTGGCGAATCGACCGCAAGCATCGCCGGATCGCGCGTGAGCATCTGCGTTTGAGTTTTCCCGACTGGCCGGAGCGGCGCATCGAGCGCATCGCCCGAAAGAGCATGTATAACATGGTGTACCTCGCCCTGGAGGTGCTGCTGACGCCGCGGCTGATTACGCCCAATCGCTGGCGACGCCACATCCGCCCGAAAAACATCTCCGAAAGCGTCCGCCTGCTGGTCAGGCAGGAAACCGGTATGGTCCTCCTGGCCGGGCATTTCGGCAACTGGGAGGTCGTCGGGTACCTGATGGCTACACTGGGCTTCCCGACGGTCTCGGTCGCCCGCCCGCTGGACAACCCGTATATCAACGACTACCTCATGGGCGTGCGGGAACGCACCGGACAGAGCATCCTCCACAAGAAGGGCGCGACAGCCAACGCTGCGGATGTACTCCGACAGCGAGGCTCGCTGGCGTTCATCGCCGACCAGGACGCCGGACGAAGAGGGCTTTTCGTCGATTTCTTCGGCAGGCCCGCCAGCACGTATCGCTCAATCGCACTTCTGGCGAGACAGTATGACGCACCGATAGCCGTCGGTTACGGAAAGCGGCTTAGCGACAAGTTCGAGTTCGAGGCCGGCATCAAGCGGATAATTCACCCTTCCGAATGGGCCGGTCGGGAAGACGAGGTAACCTGGATCACGCAGGAATTCACGCGGGAACTGGAGGAAATCGTCCGCAGCGCGCCGGAGCAGTACCTCTGGGTCCACCGCAGATGGAAACATCGCCCAGACGGCAGCAAAGCCGACGGCGACGGAGTGGCGTGAAAAAAATGAACCACAAAGGACACAAAGGACACAAAGGACACCAAGAACAAAAGAATTAAAAAATTCCTTTTTGTTTTCTTTGTGCTCTTTGTGTCCTTTGTGGTTTAAAACTCTTTCGACAGCGCAACGCCCACAGCGTTGTTTGCGGGGTCCGACCACGGGATGATATCGAAGCCAAGTATCCTGGGCTGGTGGTTCTGCATGACGGCATGGCCTATGGCGATTCCGATAATCGCGCCGGAGATGACATCGCTGAAGTCGTGGTTTCGTGCGTCGATCCGCTCGTATCCGACGAAACCGGCGAAGACGAACAGCGGCACGCCAACCACAGGCCCGTAGGCCTCGTGCATCACGGTCGCCAGGCAGAAGGTGCTGGAGGTGTGTCCGCTGGGCCAGCCGAACGGGTCGCCGTTGGGGCTTTCAGTTCGCGTCAGACCCTTCAGCGCCATCGTCGTCATACCGTTGACGGCCAGGGCGTTTATCAGCGCCTTGGATGTTTCGTAAGTCTTAACGTCCCCCGTCGCAAGAGATGTGAAGTACATCACGCCGCCCACGCCGAAATGCAGACCCGGATTTCCGCCGACGTCGCCAACCATGTCGCCGAACTTGCTGAGCTGCGAGCCGTGCTTTGTATAGTGGTCAGCCACCTTTCCGTTTGTGTCGGCAACGTCAAGGGCGACGCCCGCAACCCCGGCAGCACCAAGGGCAACCAGCGTCCATGGATCGGTAAATGTGGCCTTGGTGTCGTCCCAGATGGTGGCGGGCATTTCTTTTGCATCTCGTCCGAAACTTCGCCAGAAATCTTTTGGATATGCCGGCCCTCGGCGTTTCGACCAGTGTACGGGTTTGCCTGTCTCTCCGGGTGTAACCTCGACCGGCTGGGTCGCGGCGGATTCCTCATCGGAACCGATGGGCAGATTCGTATCAATCGTTACCCGCGACGGCGCCTGCTCACGGGCGACATTGGGCATCCGCTGCGAAGCGACGTATTGCTCCATAAACGCCTCATTCGCCCGGCCACACCCTGCCAGAGGCGCTGCCGTCATCAACACCGCTATAAACCATCTATAGCCATGTCGCATATTGACTCTCCTTGTCATTCGGCATTCCATATTCGACGTTTTTTCCCCGCCCGTCAATAATCGACCTATGCCCTGCTTATGACAAAGATAGCCAGGTCGGCGTTAAGGTTGGGGTCGTCCAGGACCTCTTCGTGAGTTTCGGTGTTCAGGGCTACGAGGCGGTGGATGGTCGCGTTCCTTTCCCTGCAATAATTTTCGAAATCGGCGATGCTGAAGAAGCGGATATTGGGCGTGTCGTACCATTTATACCGCAGCAGACCTGCCGATTCGGGGGCCAGGCCCTGCTCTGCCAGCATTCGGCGGAGGGGCCTGTAAGCGAAGTTGGGGAACGAGACGATGCACCTCCGGCCTACACGAAGCATGTCCTCGACGACGCGGTCCACGTTATAGACAGCCTGGAGTGTCCGCGACAGCAGTACGCAGTCGAATTGCTTATCGGCGAACTGGTCCAGACCGTCGTTGAGGTCGGCATGGATGCAGTCGATTCCCCGCCGCACGCACGCCAGTACCCGCTGCTGATCAATTTCCACACCCTGTAACCGCTGCCAGCCTCGTCGCTTCAGGCGCAGGAGCATCTGCCCGTCGCCGCAGCCCAGGTCCAGCACACCGGGCGATTCTCCCGGCGCTTCGGAAGTAATGAGTTCTTCCAATGAATCGTAATCGACCCGCCGGCCATGGAAAATGCTCGTGTCGGGATGGTCGATCCTGCCCTGGCTGTCGGTTTCCGGTTCGGCCGACGCCGAAGCGCAGTCGTGAGTCCGGGCGAGAAATTCACCTATCAATCCCCCGTACAGGTCGAGTTCGTTCTGAAGCAGGAACGCATCATGCCCACATGCGCTGCGGACGTTGCAGTAGGAGACAGCCCTTCCGGACGCCAGAAGCGCCCGGACGATCTGCTTGGACTGGTCCGGAGGGAAAAGCCAGTCGCTGGTAAAACTGATCAGCAGCCAGCGGCACCGGGCCGGTCGCAATCGCTCGGTAAGGTCGGCCCCTTCGCCGAAGTCGAAGCGGTCCACCGCACGGGTGATGGCGATGTAACTGTTGGCGTCGAACCGATCGATGAACTTGTCGCCCTGGTAGGCGAGGTAGCTGGCGACGGAGGTGTCCTTTTCAAACTCGCTTTCGATGTTACGAGGTTGATTGCGATCTGCGCCGAACTTATCACTCATAGCCTCGCGCGACAGATACGTGATGTGCCCTATCATCCGCGCAACAGCCAGTCCGCGAACGCCGCTCTTCCGGTCGTAGTATTGCCCGCCGTGGAAGTCCGGGCTGTGCATAATGGCGTTTCGCCCGATTACGTCGAACGCCAGCGCCTGGCTGGACAGGCGCGGGGCAGTGGCGACGGGGATAGCGGCCAGGATGCGGTCGGGATAACGCACAGCCCAGTCCATCACCTGCATCCCCCCCATCGATCCGCCGACAACCGCCAGCAGTTTGTCGATGCCGAGGTGGTCCACGACGCGGCGCTGAACCTCAACCGTATCGCCGATGGTCATCTCCGGGAAGTCAGGCCCGTAGGGTTTGTTCGTAGCGGGGTTGATGCAGTTCGGCCCTGTTGTCCCCCGGCATCCGCCGAGCATGTTCGGGCAGACGACGAAATATTTGTCCGTATCGATGGGTTTTCCGGATCCGACGACGACTTCCCACCAGCCCGAATCGTCGTCGGTATCGTGTGCGGCGACGTGCGAATCGCCGCTGATGGCATGGCAGACCAGAACGGCGTTGTCCTTTGCGGCGCTTAACCGGCCGTAGGTCTCGTACGCCACGCGCACCTGCTCAAGCCGGCCGCCGAGTTCCAACTCCAGAGGCTCGTCGAACGTTACGTACTGAGCGTGCTTCAACGGAGAGCCGCTGCGGATACTGTCGCTGCTTTGGAATATGTCGTTGCTCATTGGTTCTGTTGGTAATGATAAATGATAAATGATAAATGATAAATGATAAATGCCTGCTTCACGTCAGATTGCGCCGCTTATCATTTATCATTTAACATTTAACATTTTTCATTTGCGAAGGGAGGCATTGTTTTTTTCGGTGTTTGATGTTGATTATCTTCAACATTGTTGCCGGAAATCATCATAGGCTCGCAACGCGTATTTGCCCCATATAACGGGATTGTCGAAGATGCCTGGTCGAGCGAGGCCGCGAGCGTGTTGATTAATCGAAACGCCGACGGCAAAGACGGCAGAAATTACCCGGACTAACATAATGGCTCGCTATCTAACCCGTTGTTGCTGAATGGTTTAGCAAAAACAGCCGCCACGCTTAATAGTCGCGGTGGCACGACGATTGCATCTGTTTACAGTAAGTATAAGGTTCATAAGGATCATTTAATCGCCCCAGGAGGCGACAAAGTAATGAACGAGACAATTATTCACGAACGTATCGCCGAACTGGCCGACGCCCTTTCGGCGTTGCCGCAAGTCGAAGGGAAAACCAATTCGATGGGGACATATCTCCCTAACGCCCCTCCTGCATCCACGCGGGGTATTGAAGAGATGCTGGATCAGATCAGATTGCAGATGAAGTATCTTATGTTCGACATGGAGGCCACCCGTCGGGAAAATCATTATCTGCGGGAGATGCTGGAACACCGCTGGAATCGCGGAGAAGCAGCAGACAATACATAAGTCCATTCTTAATCCCCCCTCGCCATGGCGAGCACGTCAAAATATCCCGGCCTCGACGTGCTCGCTGCTCTATAGCAATCAGCAATCAGCGACCGACTGCATCACTTTTCCCTTTTTTTGCCGATGGCTGAATGCTGATGGCTGAATGCTAAAAAAAACTGAAGTCAATCTTGCAGTTCGTACGATGTTAGGATAGGGTCATTTACTGAAATAAGGATTTAGCAATGGACATCAAGTTACCAATCTGCCAGTTCGGGCCGGGAGGCCAGTACGTATATCCTTATCCTCCGAGTGCCCCGCCTCTGCCGACAACGCCGGATTTGCAATTATCCCTTGTCGCCAAGGCAGAAAATCAGGAGAAGGACCATGCAGACAGTTACGCCTCGCCAGATGGAGATTCTCATGTTTGTGCGCGACTATTGCGACAGGCACGGCTATTCCCCCACGATGCAGGAAATTGGAAACCATCTGCACGTAAGCAGGGTAACTGTCTTCGAGCACATCGGGGCGCTCGAAAAAAAGGGCTTGCTCCTGCGGGGTCCCAAACACAGCGCCCGCTCTTTGCAGCTGTCTGACGATGTGGTTTTTCCCGACGGTCCTCGGCATGGTCGCTTTCCTCTGGCTGGACGAATCGCCGCCGGCGAGCCTATCGAGGCGGTAGAGCAAAACGAGACAATCGACCTGAAAGAAATGTTTGCCGACATCGGCGAGACCTTCTGCCTGCGCGTAACCGGTCAGAGCATGATCGACGAGCAGATACGCGACGGCGACTACGTCATCTGTCGGCAGAGCCGGGAAGCAGCCGACGGCCAAACCGTTGTCGCGCTGCTGGAAAACGGAGAGGCCACACTGAAAAAATTCTACCGCGAGACCGGAAGGATTCGTCTCCAGCCAGCCAATTCCGAGTTCTCTCCCATCTACGCCGACAACGTCAGCATCCAGGGCGTGGTCATGGGCGTAATCCGTAAGTTCTGACCGGCGATTTTATCACTGGACAATCACCCGCGGAGAGGCGCAAAATGGAGGGCTTGATTATCTTCAAGGTCGCGGGAGTTGAAAATGAAAATCTCGGATTACCTGTTGCTCGAGCACGTCTTGATTCTGGATGGAACGACGAAGGTCGATGCCCTGAACGAAATCGTAACGGCGGCGGACAATTTCTGCGATAGTATCGGGACCGAAGAACTTGCCCGGGCGGTCTGGGAGCGTGAGAAGATGATGAGCACCAGCATCGGTCAGGGGCTTGGCATACCTCACGTTCGCCTGCCCGGCCTGGGCAATGCAGTTATGGCCGTCGGCGTCAGCCGAAACGGGATCGCCGATTACGAAAGCCTCGACAATCAGCCCGTACACATCATCGTCCTGATCGCCGCTCCGCAGGGTCGGCATGAAATCTATATACGACTCCTCGCCAGGGTGGCCAACATCCTCAAACAGGACAATATCCGCAAAGCCATTACCGAAGCGGACGATGCCGTCACGGTCTATCGAATTCTCACCGAAGGTAAGGTATGAACCCAACGAGATTCTCCGCAGGCAGCAGCTGGCGGACGGCCAACCGCGAGAATGTACGTCCGCGAAAGAAAAAGAGCGTAGAAAGGCAGAATTATTATGCACCTCAGGGTAGCATCGGCAATTGCCTTCGTGTTGTGCCAGGAGAGCGTCGGCGAGGTCTGCGCGCTCATTCTGGCGGTCCTGGTCGTCATCGCAGCCGTTGTAATGTTGAAGTTGCACTTGCCCTTTGCGACCCTGCGGAAGGTTTTTATTGTCGCGACCATCGTATGCTTTGCCGCAATGGTAGCGGTTGCGGTAATCGGGCTGGAACTGTACAGCAACCTCATCCGGGAACACGGCCCGGTCGAATGGCTCACCGTTGATTTCCTGCTGATGGCGTGCGTAATCGGGGTTGTCGCAACCGTCCGCATTGCTCGCCGAGGCCGGTCCATGCCAATAGGCCTGTTCCTGGCATACGGATACTTCGTGGCATTTTACCGCGAACTGGAATGGGGCGCACCGTTCACCGGCGGTGAGCGGCTCTGGCGCAGACGCCACCTTATAAACCCGCGGGCATACTGGGACATATCGAATTTTGAAAAGTTCAGCCGGAAACTGGATGTCCCCCGCTCCCCCGAAACGCTCTACACCGTGCACCTGATTACCGTCGGGCTGCTGATTCTGCTTGGGGCGATTGCCGTCGTGTATATTATCCGCCATCGCCATGCCTTCATAAAGCAACTGCGCTCGCTGCCGGCGACGGTCTATGGGCGGTATTTTCTCGTTGGCCTGGGCGGATACCTCGGCGCACACCTTATTGGCAAGATTTTTCACTGTATTCACGAGGTGATGAAAGTAAAACGCTTTGCCCATCGCCTCCTGGAAGAGCCGTTTGAACTCTGGGGGGCAATGGCCTTTTTCTTCTCCATGCTTGCGCTGTGGTTGACTGCCGGAAATGACTCGCTCGAAGAGCAGCAATCACTCGACGGTAACTGACTTTGCGAGGTTGCGGGGCTTATCGACATTGCACCCGCGGGCGATCGCCGCGTGATATGCCAAAAGTTGCAGCGGTACGACCGTCAGCAGCGGCTGGAGCGGGGCGGGGCAGTCCGGTACGTAAAAAACATGCTCGGCATAGCGGCCAATACGCTCGTCGCCCTCGGTGGCCACCGCGATGACCGTCCCGCCGCGGGCGCGGACCTCCTCGATATTTCCGATGATCTTGTCGTACGTCCCGCAGCGCGGAGCCACGAACACCACGGGCATGCCCTCGGCGATTAACGCGATCGGGCCGTGCTTCATCTCCGCCGCCGGAAGACCCTCGGCGTGGATGTAACTTATCTCCTTCAGTTTCAACGCGCCTTCCAGTGCGACGGGATAATTATATCCCCGACCGAGAAACAGCCAGTTGTCCCGGTCGGCGTATGCCTGCGCCGTCTGCCTTATGACTTCCGACTGGGCCAGAACCTTCTCGATCTTCTCCGGGATCGCATCCAGTTCTTTCATGTACTGCACCAGCGTCGTTTCAGACATGAATCTTCGCCGGCCCAGGTAGAGACTTATCAGCGTCAGGACGGTCAGCTGCGAGGTGAACGCCTTGGTCGAGGCCACGCCGATTTCAGGTCCGGCGTGCAGATAGACCCCCGCGTCGGTCTCGCGTGCGATGGTCGAGCCGACGGCGTTAACCACGCCCAGCGTAAGCGCGCCCTTCTGCTTGGCCTCTCGTAGCGCCGCCAGCGTGTCAGCCGTCTCGCCAGACTGGCTGACGGCGATGACAACCGTGCGGTCTTCGATTATCGGGTTGCGATAGCGGAACTCGCTGGCGTATTCGACCTCCGTCGGTATCCGCGCGAGGTCCTCGAACAAGTACTCCCCGATAAGACCGGCGTGCCATGCCGTTCCGCAGGCCGTCAGTATGATACGCCGGGTCTTGACCAGTTCGCGGGAAAGATGCTCGATACCGCCCAACTGTATGCGGCCTTCGCGCATGTTCAGCCGGCCTCGGCAGCTGTTCCGCAAGGCCTCAGGCTGCTCGAAT
>CAYUYD010000018.1:16101-16988 GCA_964449105.1 uncultured Planctomycetaceae bacterium
CCAGTGTGATCTGCTCCAGCGACCACTCGATCTGCTGGACCTGCTTGGAGACCGGCACGTTGTCGATGGTCAGCGTCCGCAGGCCGGTCTCGTTAATCACGACCATTTCGTTGTCGTTCAGATAGACGACGTTGACGGTGTGCTCGACGATAGCCGATGCGTCGGAAGCCACAATGTATTCATCCGCACCGACGCCGACGATTAACGGCGAGCCTTTGCGGGCAGCCACAATCGTCCCCTGCTCGTCGGCGCAAATGACGGCCAGGCCGTAAGTACCCGCCACCTCGCGCAGCGCCTGCCGGACCGCCCGCGCAAGGTCCCCGCCGTTCTCGTCGCTGCGGTAAAACTCGCTTATCAGGTGGGCTAGGACTTCCGAATCCGTCTCGGAGCGGAAGGTATGGCCCTTTTCTTCAAGGACCTGCTTCAATGCCGCGTAGTTCTCGATGATGCCGTTGTGAACTACGGCGATCCTTCCGGCGCAGTCGGTGTGGGGATGGGCGTTTTCCTCGGTTGGCGGGCCATGAGTCGCCCAACGCGTGTGGGCGATGCCGACGACGCCGGAGGCGAATTGGACCTCATCTAGACGCTCGGCCAGGGCGGTGATTCGACCAGCCGACTTGCAGACGTGCAATTGTCCGTCGCGGACTACCGCGATACCGGCAGAGTCGTAGCCGCGATACTCCAGGCGCTTCAGGCCCTCAATCAGGATCGGCCTGGCGTCCTTGCGTCCGACGTAACCTACTATTCCGCACATTATATGTATCCTATCGGTTAGAGGCGGAGAAGATTTAGGGAAATGTATCCTCTCGAACCGACACCGCCACGCACAACCCGTGCCGGTTCGTGCCAGTTCGTGCCAGTTCGTGCCGGTTCGTGCCGGTTCGTGC
>CAYUYD010000019.1:0-16910 GCA_964449105.1 uncultured Planctomycetaceae bacterium
TTTGTGGTGCAAACGCGGCACCGGAAAATGTGCGGAATTCGGCAACCCCCAGCCCTGCCAGGAAATAAAATTTTTCAAAAAAATCCAGCCGCGACAATGCCGTCATTTTTCCCCGGCTCGCCTGTCAATTTGTCAGAATAAGAAAAGATGGGTCATCGGCTGTGCCTCGACCCACGCTACCCGGATGCTTTCGCCGCTGGAAAAGCCGTTTATTATTCGCTAAAATGGCATTAGGCATTATAAGTGTGCAACATGAAGCGATACGAATGGCAACAATGGACGGAGCCGGAAACATCCTGTTGCCAGGTAGCGGAATTAGCCTCTCCGGTTCGTCCTGAATTGCTACACCCTGGCCGGACGATTTAGTGTGGGGCACGAAATTTCCGGACGCTTTTGTACCGAGTTGGGGGTTGGTCGCGAGGTATGTGAGAGTAGAGATGATACAGCCGGCAAACAGTGAAGACTTAGTCCGCAATGATGAGACCATGCAATATCGCCCCTTGGGCAGCACGGGACTTAGCGTCTCGGCGCTGTCGATGGGCTGTATGCGGCTCGGCGAGGATCAGGACGTCAATACAGCCACCGTTTCGCGCGCGATCGAGCTGGGAGTTAACTACTTCGAGACGACGCGGTTCTACTGCGGAGGGCAGTGTCAGCACCGCGTGGCGCCCGGAGTGAAGGACAAACGCAAAGGCGTGATTGTCTCGGGCAAGGGGGGGCTCAACGCCGACACCACGGCACATTCGTTCTTCGCGGAGATCGAACGGCAGCTCGACATCCTAGGCCTGACGCATTTCAAGTTCTTTCAGGTCGGATGGTTCGCCTGGGAAAGGATGCCTCACCTTCTCAAACCCGGCGGGGCCCTCGACGCCATCCGCCGCGCGAAGGATGAAGGACTGATTCAGCATGTCGGCTTTACCGGCCACGATAAGCCGGAGAATTTCATCAAGTGCATCGAGACTGGCCTGTTCGACTGCATCACCGTGCCTTACAACATGATCGACCGATCTTATGAGCCCACCATTGCTCGGGCCGGCGAGCTTGGCATCGGCGTGGTGACAATGTGTTCGCTCAGCGGCGGCATCCTGGCGGGAAGGTCGGAGATGATGAATAGCGCATTGGCCATCGACATGCCCAGCGCCGAGATGGCGCTCAAGTTCGTGCTGTCGAATCCTGACGTGAGCACCGCGTGTTCGGGCATGACGAGTCCCGAACAGGTCGAGCAGAATGCCGCCGCCGTCAGGGGCTTCGACCCCGAGACGGACAACGTTCACGAGGCTGTCTGCGAGGCGGTCGAGCGTCTGCGGGAGTCGTTCGGCGGAAAGGTGTGCACTGCATGCAGCTACTGCATGCCCTGTCCTCAGGGGGTTAATATCCCCACCAACATGGCGATGTATCGCAACTGGAAGTGCTTCGGCTTTGAGGAAGGGGTTCGCACCGCGTCTCGCGGTAGTCAGGGCTTCTTGAAGACCGACGCCTGCAACGAGTGCGGCCAGTGCGAAGAGAAATGCCCCAACAATATCAACATTCGCGAGAAAATACGTGACCTTGCTGAGCTTCTTACGTGACCGCCCGGGGGGTGATTTCTGAATATGGGTGATAATGACAAGCCGGGTGCCATGTTTTTCCGTACGGATAAACATGCCTACACGCTGCGCTTCGCTTCGCGTGAAGGCATGGCACCCACCAATCCGCAATCCGCAATCCGCAATGGAATCATCTGACTTTGAGGAAGAATTCCATCAGTTCGCAGCCGCGGGCGATGTGGAGGTCTGATTCGGCGGCTGCGGCTTCTGTGAAGGGGCGCTGCACGACCGATTCGATGCGCGTCCCTGCCATTGCGAAGGGGACGGGTTCGGCAGTGTGCGTGCGAATCTCGCACGGCGTGGGATGGTCGGGCAGGACCATTATTCGCCAGTCGTCAGGCTGTTTGTCGCGGAGGTATTCCAGAAGCGGCCCGACGACGTGGCGGTCTATCTGCTCGATGGCGTGGACCTTTCCTGCGGCGTCGGCCTGATGCCCGGCTTCGTCCGGGGCCTCGACGTGGACGAATACAAGGTCGTGATCGGCCAGGGCCTCGATGGCCGCAGCGCCCTTGCCGGCGTAGTTGGTATCGACGAAACCCGTCGCGCCGGTCACCTCGATATGGTCCCACCCGATGAGTTTGCTCAGGCCTCGAACCAGATCGACCGCCGATATTGACGCAGCCGACGCTATGCCGAATCGTTCGGCGAAAGTCGGCAGTCGCGGCATCCGCCCCTGTCCCCAAAGCCAGATGTGCGTGGCGGGGTTCTCGCCGAGGTCGCGGCGAACGCGATTTATTTCGGCATCGGCGAGGACGGCCTCGCTGCGGTCGATAAGCACTCTGAAGAGGTCGCTTCCGGGTCCTTTCGGCAGGTGCGGCGCGACGGCCTGTCCGAGGATGTCGTGCGGAGGCGTCGTCGTTACGTCGGCCTTTCCGGCCTTTCCGGCCTTTCCGGAAAAGGTCATCAGGTGGCGGTAGGAAACGCCGGGATAAAAGTGAATCTGCTCATTGGCGAGGATGCGGTTCAGTTCGGCAACCAGGGCTGAACCTTCTTCGGTGGAGATGTTCCCGGATGAGTGGTCTTCCATTACGCCGTCGCCGATAGTAACGAGATTGCATCGGAAGACCCATTCATTGGGTCTGATTTCCAGTCCTCGTGCGGCAGCCTCCAGCGGCGCCCTTCCGGTATAGTATTCCTTCGGGTCGTATCCCAGCACCGACAGGATGGCTACGTCCGAACCGCAGGGCATCTCCGGCGGGACGTTTCGCACCGTTCCGCACTTTCCGCCGGCGGCGATCCGGTCCATGTTGGGAATGTTCGCCGCCTCCAGCGGCGTCCTTCCGCCCAACTCGTCAATCGGCACATCGGCTGCTCCGTCCGGGATGATAATCGCGTATTTCATTTTGGTAATTCGTAATTCGTAATTGGTAATTCGTAACCCGGTCTTTACCCTAGTCCCAAGTCCCTAATCCCTAGTCCCTAGTCCCTGTCTTCTCCGGATGTTCGGCCACCATTCGGATGCAGACGCATGGCTGCTTGATAACGTCGAGGCGGTTCATTTCTTCCAGGGCTAGACGTACGTTGCTTTCCGGCGCTTCGTGCGTGGTGATAACGACGGGGACGCTTTCGTCGGTTTCGCTCTGCGGTTCGTGCTGGAGGACCGAGGAGATGCTTATATCCTGTCCTCCGAGGACTCGCGCGATGCGTGAGAATACGCCGGGATGGTCTTCGGCCTGGAGGCGGAGGTAATACCGGCAGCGGACCTGTTCGATGTCCAACTGGTCGGCCTGTTCGCATCGGTCGGGCCAGATCCCCAGCGTTTGGAATTTTCGCTGCGCGTTTCCCATCGCCACCGATGCGATGTCGCCGATTACTGCCGCGACGGTCGGTTGAGCGCCTGCCCCGCGGCCATAGTACATTGTGTGGCCGGAGTTTTCGCCATAGACGCTGACGGCGTTGAACGGGCCTGAGACCCACGCCAGCGGATGGCGGGTGGAGATAAAGGCGGGATGCACCCGAAGCGACAGTCCGTTTTCCTGCCGGCGGGCGATTGCCAGCAACTTTATGACGTATCCCAGTTCTCGCCCGTAGCGGATGTCCTGCACCTCAAGCCGGTCGATGCCCTCGACGTAAATCTTCGCCAAATCTATCCGCCGGCGGAAGGCCAATACCGCCATTATGGTCAGTTTATGGGCGGAATCGTCGCCGGAAACGTCGAGTGTCGGGTCCGCCTCCGCCAAGCCTTGCTTCTGCGCGACGCTCAATGCCTCGGCGTACGTCCTGCCATGCTCGGACATGGCTGTGAGTATATAATTGCACGTGCCGTTGACGATGCCGTAGATCGCGTCGATCCGGTCGCACGCCAACTCGCCCGTCAGCGCCGATATAATCGGTATCGCCCCGGCGCAACTGGCCTCGAAGGCGATGGTTGTATCGCGGTCTCTCGCCGTGGCGAGCAGTTCGGCTCCGTGATGGGCAAGCAGCGCCTTGTTGGCGGTTACGACGTGCTTTCCGGCCTTGATCGCCCGCTCGACGATTGTCTTTGCGACGGTCGTTCCGCCGACGAGTTCGACGACGATCTGCACGTCCTTTCGCCCGATGGCGGCATCGAGGTCCGTGCAGAAGAGTTTCTCATCCAGGCCTAGTTCTTTGGCGTGCGTGAAATCGACATCGACGATGGCGCGGAGCGGCAAGTCGATGCCGACCCGCTCGGCGAGTTTATCCGCCTGCCGAGTCAGAATTTGCGCCGTCGCCCCGCCAACCGTCCCGCAGCCGACCAGCACGACTCCGATTTCCTTACGACCTGACATTACAAATCTCCGCATGGTGGCTCATGTTGCAAATCTGCACCGCCATTGCTTTTTACCATTTTCCGAAAACATGCCGGGCTATGTCCTGATACGTGACAGCCAGGAATATCCCACCGATAAGTACCCATCCGGCCACTTGGATTCCCACCATGGCCTTTGTCGGCAGCGGCCTGCCACGAACCTTCTCTATCAGCACAAGCACCACGTGCCCGCCGTCGAGGACAGGCAGGGGCAGGAAGTTGAACACCGCCACCAGGGCCGACAGCATCGCCATTAAATACGCCAGGTCAACGACGCCTTCTCTGGCCGTTGCGATGGCGATAGCGCCGATGCCGACCGGGCCGCTGAGACCCTTAGTGCTCGCTCGCTCCTTGAAGATGTTCCGCAGCGATTTATAGACCGACGCCATAAACATTATGGTATCCTCGGTGCCCCACCCGAGCGCCTGGAGCAGATTTCCGCGAATCGTGTCGGTTTTCAGAAACGAAACCGCGCCGACAGCCGGCGAAGTGAAAGAGTAGTCTTCAGGATTGAAAATCTCTTTCGTTACTTTTCCGATGTTCGTTGTTTTTTCCTCGCCTTCAAGCGTCCAGGTCAACGTTGCATCTTTTACTGATTCCGTCATCAGCGCGGCATATACCTGTGCCCAGGTCGCCACCGGCGTGTCGTTAACCTTCGTGACGACGGCGCCTTCGGCGACGCCGGCCTTGGCGGCGGGCGAATCGGCCTGCACCCTTGCGACGAAGGGTTTGTCCTGTTCGGGCGATGCGGCTATTCCGACAAGGACATCCTCGCCCTGTTTTTTCGGCGTGATCTTCAAATCAAGGGTTTCGCCATCGCGAAGCACGCGGATTGACGTTTCAGTGTTTGCGAATTTCTTGTTGATTTCAAGCAGTTCGGCCCGGCTGGGGACGCCTTGGCCTCCGTAGCTCAGTATGATGTCGCCACTTTCAAGTCCCGCTTTTTCGGCGGGAGATTCCTTGAACACCTCGATAACGCGGACACGCGGCGAGATGCCGAGGATCGACAGGTTCTCCTGGTCGTCCCCGCCGGTCCTGCCGGAAATCTCCAGCGGCTGGACTTGTACACGGACCCGCCGGCCCTGCCGCTCGACGACAAATTCCACCCCTTTGCCCGCATTGTTCCGAAGTGTCGGCGCCAGGTCCTGGAACTGCTCAATAGGCTCGCCGGCGACTTCAACGATCCTGTCGCCTATTTTGAAATGTTCCAGGCCGGCGTATCCCTCCTCGCCCGGCATTTCGATTATGGTGCTGACAGGCCGACCGATCCCAAAGACGTAATGCGTACCGAACGGACCTGTCTCGTCCTTTTTGGGCGTCAGTGTTATGTCGAAGGTTATCTCCCTGCCTTTGATCTTGCGGGCTACTTTGAGGTCAAACGTCTCGCCGTCATCACTGAGGATTGCCGCCATTTGAATCTGGTTGAAACGTCGGATTTCCTTGCCGTTGATCGCCAGAATTCTGTCCCCGGATTGCAGTCCTATGGCTTCTTTGGTCTCCATAGCCTCGGCGACCTTATCAGGCAGGATGATCGTAGCGACGGGGTAGCCCGGCTGGGTTGACCCAACCACCGGGGCGATAAAGCGTATCCCGATCATGTACACGATTACGAACAATACTACGGAGAAGACGACGTTCATCGCCACGCCGGCAGAGAGAATTACCAGCCGCCGGCCTGCTGTCGCACGCTGCCAGGAACGCGAATCATCCTCGGCGGTGGCAGCAGCGTTAAAGTCGTCCTGACCGAGCATCTTGAGGTATCCGCCGAGGGGAACGGCATTTATCCGGTACAGCGTCTCACCACGCCGAAATCCGAATATCTGCTTTCCGAGACCCAGTGCGAGTTCTTCTACCTTCACGCCCGCCCACTTGGCCGCCATGAAATGACCCAGTTCGTGAACGAAAACGACCAGCCCAAGACCGATTATAAACATCAAAAAGGGCCAGACGTATTGGGACCACATCAAAACTATGTCAAACGCCAGAATGTCCATTTGTTCTCCGTAATTGGTAATTCGTAACTCGTAACTCGTAACCGGGCATCAGGTGTTTCTTGACCAATTACGAATTACCAATTACGAATTACCAATTACCATCTTCTCGATAATTTCTTCCGTTCGTCGTCGCGTTTCATCATCGACGACGAGGATGAGCTCTAAGTCTATTTCGGTTTTCGTCGGCGTTTCGGTCAGTACCTCTTGAACAATCTCAACGATTTGCCCGAATTCGATACGTCCGGCGATGAAGGCTTCGACGGCTGTCTCGTTGGCGGCGTTGAGGACGGCGCCTGCCGTTCCGCCGCGGCGGACGACTTCGTATCCCAGTTCAAGGGCTGGGTATTTCCGCATATCGGCGGTTTCGAAATGCAGACATCCCGCCTCCGCCAGGTCGAGAAGCGGCGCCGAGGGGTGTATAGGTCGCTGCGGATAATGCAATGCAAATGAAATCGGCGTGGTCATCGCCGGACGACCCATCTGGGCAAGGACGCTCCCGTCGAAAAACTCCACGCAGGCGTGAACGATGGATTCAGGATGGATGACCACCTCTATCCTGTGCACCGGAAGGTCGAAAAGATGGTGCGTCTCGATTATCTCCAATGCCTTGTTCATCATCGTGGCTGAATCAATCGAAACCTTCGGTCCCATCCGCCAGGTGGGGTGTTTGAGCACTTCGTCCAACGAGGCGTGTCGGACCTTTTCAGCCGGCTGGTTTCGGAACGGCCCGCCGGAGGCAGTCAATGTTACGCGATGTACATCCTCCGTTTCATGCCCGATAAGACACTGGAAGATGGCGGAGTGTTCGCTATCGACCGGAAGGACGTTGATGCCGGCCTTTCGGGCAGCCGGCATGATAATCGCCCCCGCCATTACCAGCGATTCCTTGTTGGCGATGGCAAGGTCGGCGCCGCATTCGATCGCCGTCAGCGTCGGCGTAAGACCGGCCGATCCGACCACCGCTGTCAGGACCATGTCGGGACGAACCCGCCAGATCAGGTCGCTCATCGACTCCGGACCGGTCAGCAGTTCGGCATCTTTCGGCAGGACCGAAGAAAGTTCATCGGCGGCGGCGGGATCCGCGATGGCGACGGCTTCGGGTCCGAAGACCCTGACCTGTTCAGCCAGAAGCCGCCAGTTAGCCCCTGCCGCCAGACCGCAGACGCTCAAACCTTCATCGGCGGCGATTATCTCCAGCGCCTGCCGGCCTACGCTGCCGGTCGAACCGAGGATAACTATCCGTTTGGGATTATTGGACATGCGGGTATCTTAACGTTATCCCAGCCGACTGCAAACTTTAGGCTGGGACGAAACCTCCAGGGCGAGAACTCCGCTTCAGTCCCATGTATTCGGGAAATAAAGATGGGACTGCTTCCCGATACCGATCATCTCGCCGCAGCGAGTCGCCGTGGCGACATTACGCCGCTGAACTGGCATTGACGTATGCAGCCTTCGAGACCGGTTCGGGAATTGGATCGCCATCCTCGATCATGCCCTGGATATGAACATCGATTGCTTCGCGGATTAGTTCTTTTGCCTGTTCGGGCGTGTCCTGCCCGCAGGCGACGCATCCGGGCAGGTCGGGTACATAAGCGCTGTAACTACCGTCGTCGGCGCGCTCGATCACCACCAGGTACTCAAGATGTTTATGTTCGTGGTTCATATCATCGCCTTTGCAAGATGATCATTTCAGTCCGGCTTGTTTCAATATGCTGTTCAACGTTCCCGGAGGTACATCTTTACCGGCTTTGCCGGGGATGGTAACCCGGCCTCGCTTGGTCGGATGTTTGTATTGTCTATGCCCGCCCCTGGCGGGGACACGGTACCAGCCGTCCTTTTCAATCATCCTTATAGCATCCCTGACCTTCATCGGCATTACCTTACTTCTCTTGAGTATTATAACCTATGACTCACACCTGCGGAAGAAAGAAAGGCCTGGAGCCGGACGCTCACAGGACAATCGGATTTGTCCATGCCTTTTTTCCTGCGTGGTCGGTAACGACGGCGCGGACGTATTTCCAGTTCTCGCCGACCGGGTGTGAGAATTTGCGGACACTACTGCCGGGTCCGGCCTGTCGGCGGGCACCGTGATAGGGATGGGCCATAAGGTAAATCGATTTAACCGGTGAGCACGAAACCTCCGCCACGCCGCGGCAGAAGCGGAAATCGTGGATTTTCGGACCTGTGGAACTGTAATAACACCCGCTCCGTAGGGCCGACATCACCGAGCGAAGGGTCAGGCTCCTCATTCGCAGAAACACCCACCCATCGAAGCGGTCGTTGTCTATGCCGTGGCTGTCATCGACTGCCAGTGCGGGCAGGATTCGCCCCGCATCGAGCAGATGGCACCAATCGGTCTCGCTGTCGGCCCGACCTATTCGCCCGCAGGTGCTGTTGTACACCTCTACGCCTATCACAGGCCGCTAAGGTATGAATACATATCGTAGCGGTGCCCGCACCAGAGCGGATGGCCCAGGAACGTCTCGCCGCCGACAGCCTTGACGGCACGGATGCATGCGTTGGCGTCGGCAAGGTGCTGTTCGGTAAAGCCGAAGCCGTGCGGAACATTGATGCCCACCAGGTGGTGCCCTATCAGAGGCTGCAGCTCGGTGCCGCCCGGACAGTTTGGGTGATACTCCATGCCGCTGATGACGAGAAAATTCTTCCGCGATAGTCTGCGGACGTCGTTGGTCTTGCGATGGTCGGTCAAGACCAGGACGTGGTAGCCGGCCCTGCGATAAGCATCAGCCGTCTCGGTCGGGCTTTCCAGACCGTCCGATGTCGTCGTGTGCGTGTGGAAGTTGGCCTTGTACCAATTTCCGGATTGAGTGAAGGGATTTCGTAATTTCATGAGTTAGACTCTATACCGACGGATTCCCGATAATGCAAGGAAACATCGTGAGGTCACGAATGTGACAGGTGTGGACGGATCGTCAATGGGAAGCAGCGCATCTCCGGGAATGCCGCGGTAATTTTCTTCATCGCCTCGTCTCGGTCCGCCGACGAGCGGGCCACCAACTGGGCTGTACCGTCGCCCTGGCTTCCGACGCCTTTTCCGCCGTGGATATGCTCGGCGATGCTCTCGAGCGACAGGACCTTGTGCAGCAGCGGGCCGGCGAGTTGCTCGGGGCTGAGCGGTACAATCTTTTCGTCGAAGTTCCTCTGTGCTGCCGTCATTACCTCGCCCAGTTCTGCGGCTTCGCCGCGGACCAGCGCGCCGCAGCCCCGCCGGACGAACGCCTCATTGTCAGCCCCCAGCGCCTCCCGGAGGTCGGCGCTGTCGGCGTAAGCGCCCTGGAGGTCGGCCAGTATCCTGACGGTGTCTTTGCTTCCGGAAAGGTCCACGAAGAACATCTCGATCAGCCCTTCCGGGAAGAGCGGCTCGATGCGCACGTCGTCAGGCCCTGTGAAACTCAGCAGCACCGGCGTCTTTCCGAATATGCACGCCTGGTCCATCCGCCCGCACTGGCTTCCGGTCAGCCTCTCGCCGCGATAGGCCAAATCCATCAGTTCATGCGGGAAGAGGTTCAGACCATAAACGGCGTCGAATGCCCTGGCGACGGCGATGCAAACGGCTGCCGACGAGGAGACGCCCTTCTTCAGCGGCAGGTCCATCTTCTCGATGGTCAGTTCGATTCCTCCGACGTCGTGCTGTTTAATAACTTCGTGCGCGACGCCGGCGCAATGTCGGAAGAACTCGCTGCTGTCGGTGGCTGCGGCAAGAAGGTCCGCCCGATTCAACCGGCATCGTATCCGACGGCTCCTGCCCGACGGATGCCCATCGTCGGACGGAAGCCGGGTCTCGACGATCAGTTCGTCGGACGCTCCGGCCCTGGCGTGGATGCCCTGGTCTGTCCCGATGACCAGGCAGTACCCTGTATGCCGACCGTACTGGCCCGCCCAGTCGGCGTGTTCGCCCAGCAGGCACACCCTGCCCGGCACAAACAATTCAATTTGATTTCCGGGTGGCTTTTTCATCGCTTTTAACAGATCGTCCCGTTAGCGCCGCAGGCAAAGAATAAACCGAAATATGAGGATATAATTTAAAGGGATTATACAACGGGTCGGCGATTAATGTAAGCCGCCAACTCACCGATGGGACCGTCCGCCAGTAACATTCAGCCAGCGTGTATTGACCCGTCAACAGCAGGCAGAAGAAGTCTTCCGGAAGGGGAAAGGCGTGAAGGTACGGCTCGTTGACCGCCCCTGTGGTGGCGGCGACGCCCTTCTGGAGCATCTTGACGCACCACTCGTCCACCGTAGGCGTACGCAGATGCTGGGCCTCAAAACTGGCGATGTGCCACCCGACCGCACCGCGAACCCATGTGAACGCCGGTATGTACTTCCGCAGGCTGTACCACCCGACGTACAGGGCTGCATCGGGGCAACTGTCCGGCGAAAACAACTCTTTCTTCGTGTTCAGCACGACGGGAATCCTGGTGTGTTTTTGGACGATTTCCGCCAGTTTTTTCAGGTGTACGTCGTAGGGCGGATATTTCCCACCGGCGTCGATGTAAAACTTTCCTTTCAGACCGACTTTTTCAGTTTCCACGGAGTCTTTGATTATCCGGAGCGCATCGGCGGCGGAAGGCCCGTCAATCCGTGCGGTCATGATGATCCCGTCGGGCGTATCTGCCGGGCGGGTTTGGGCGTTCTCCAGCCGCCAGAACATCGGATTAGGCCTGGCGCCTCGGAGCGGATGGTCGCCCTGCTCCCAAAGCAGCGACAGTTCGCTGTCCACCGAGGCGTCCTCAAGGGCGGTGTCTATGGCGTTGATTTTCCCCTGGCAGTAGGCGTAAGCGTCGCCGATACCAGCCAGCCTCACCATGAGTTCGGCCTGCTTGTGGACCGTCGCCGGCGTTTCGGCGAGCCCGTTCAGTCGGGAAAGTTCCGCCTTGTCCGCCGTCATCTCCTGTTTAATCCGGTCCTTTTCCGCGCCGCTGACGATTGATTCGTCAGGCGGCTTTCCCATCCATCGGTTCGACCCATAGGTGTCCAGTTGGATCGCAGCAATCTGTCTCAGGGCGATCCGGCGTTTTACCTGATCGGTCAGTTTTTCCGCCTCTGCCTGCTTCTCCTTCAATGCGACAGCAAACGATTGCAGAAATTTTTTGAATTCGGGCGGGTTGTCGAGTCTTTCGGCCGCTCGCGGAGCGAACAAGGACCCGACCGGACGAAGTGTTTTTGTCCGCTGCACAGGGAATTCCGTCCCGACGGTCTTGAGCAGTTCCGCGTTGACAGCCAGTCGGCCGTGAAGCCGCGTCTGCGCGGACTTCTGCGCCGAGACAAGTTCTCGCTGTTGGCTCGTCGGTTCGGTTCCGAGTACGCGGACGGGCACGCCCCACATCAGCGCCAGGCACTTGATTTGTCCGCGGAGTTTTTTGCGCGTAAGGAACTCCCGCAGCGGGACCTGAATGCTGTCGTTGTACTCCTTGCGGGAGACTATCGCCCCGGCGGTGGTGCGGAGGACGACTATTTGCTCCGGAAGAATGTCGCGGGCCAGGCAGTAGTATTTGCCCAGTTCTTCCGAGCCTGCGGCGTTGGCGTTGACCACCACTACGACTTCCTGCGGCATCAGGGCCGACGCCCGACCGGCTGGAAAAGCCGCAGCCGCTAAAAAACAATATAACAAAGTCTGACGTTTTGTCATTTCACTCGCAGCTGTCTGTGGACGATAAATACTGTGTTGACTTATTACTTAAACTGCCCGTTTTTGAAAAGCCCAACGAGATTACGATTTCAATATATTATTTGATGTCGAAGGAATAAATGCCTAATGCCTAATGCCCAATGTCTAATGTCCAAAGAATGTCCAATGACTAATGTCCAATGAACAAAAACAGCAGGGAGAGTTCCGTGTGTCTTTCGGAATTAGACATTAGTCATTGATTGGTCATTGGTCATTAGACATTAGACATTTTGTAAGTTCCTTATAAATAAGTCGTTGAATTTTATAAAAATGCTTTAAATCGGTCAGTCTGACTTATTGCACAAGCGTACCAAAATCGACGCCTTGGAGGTAAGGAGATTTTTCGTTGCCGTCGCTTTCCGCTGCTAACCACACTGCCGAGGGTTTGTGGCATATCGTCCTGGCCGGGATGATTGCCCTGACTGTCGTCGCCGGCTCAGGGCTTATGGACGCCTCCGCCGACGGATGGATTGTTCTGATCCTCTGCGGGCTTGGGTTGTGGGTATGCTGGCTGTATTGGCGCGGGGCGGATAACCAAACCGGCGCACCCGGGCATGTTCTTCAGCCGTTCCTTGCCGTTCCGATAATCATCCTGCTGGTACACATCATTGCCGGCGGAAGGGTCGATCCCATAAGCGGGCGAGTCAGTCTCCTTGCCGAAAACGACAGCGGCCTGATGATACGGATGATGACGCTGAGCCTGCTGGTGCTGCTTGCCCAGGATGTCCTGTCGCGCGTGCGGTCCGCCCGTGGCGGACGATGGCTGCTGACAGCTATCGGGCTGA
Source organism: uncultured Planctomycetaceae bacterium (assembly GCA_964449105.1). Lineage (GTDB taxonomy): Bacteria > Planctomycetota > Phycisphaerae > SM23-33 > SM23-33 > JAUWNJ01. The sequence continues at coordinate 12,825 of CAYUYD010000019.1, forward strand.
TAACGGCTGTCGGCGCGATACTGAAATTATCCAGCCAGTCCCCCGGTCCGGCTGTTGAGGCGGTGGCCTTGAGCGGCCTGGCGGGGGTGGGCGTATTGCTGACGCCCTGCTTTCTGCCAAACAGGGGGACAGATACCATAATAAACCTACATCCAAAGGCGCGAACGGTGGCTGATTCTGTTTATTATGGTATCTGTCCCCCTGTTTGGCGCGTTACCCTCTCGGCGCTGCTGGCGTCATTATTGATTTTTTCGCACCATCGGGCCGCCGCCGCTGCGATAATCGCAACATGCGCCGTCAGCGGAACATTGCTGCTGGCGGGCGTGTTCCTTCGGCGGCATCGACTCAGGCTGCTGCTGACGGGGGCCGTGCTCAGCGTCGGCGGAATCGCGGCTGCGCGCCAAATGAACCTCACCGGGTACGAATGGATCGGCAAAGCGACCTTGTTCGGAACCGGCGGACTGGGGACCGGACTGCCTTCTCCCGACATTTCCGGGGTGGGACTTCTGACCGAATCGACCGGATGGGTCGGGCTTGCCGCCGTCGTCTGCGGGATGTTGTCGGCATTGCTCTGGAGCCTGTACGTCTCGCGCAATGCCGCAGCGGGCGATCAGGCCAGGTGTGTTGCCTGGTCGGTCGTCGTCGTAATCAGCGGCTTGGGACTGCTGGCGAGGGGCGGACTGGGCGCGCCGGTCGTAACCGTCGTCGCAGCCGTTACCTGGGGGCTTATGCCGCACGTAATGGCCCATCCGGTCCGCAGGTACAGGGGGTGGGGCGTTATGGTCGCCTTCCTTGCGGCGATGGTGGTGCTGGGGCTGGAAAACCGGGTGGCTGGCTCGGCATGGGCGCGGCCTCTGCTGAAAGATTTCAGCGATTCGGCGATGCACCTGCTCGGCGCGTTTCTGCTGACGGCTGTGCTGCTGTGGCAAAGCCGATGCCGGTCGTGGCGGCGGGCGATACTCTGCGCCGTTGTCGGCGCTGCTGCCGCGGCGATGGGCGAATTGGCGCAAAAGTATCTTTCCACTCGCAGCCCGCAATTCTCCGACGTCCTCTGGGATATTGTCGGCGCTGTCGCAGCCCTGGGCGTCTTCATCTTGATCCACACCGCGCGGCGAATCGAACAGTTCTTCTCCGCCAGGCCTAAAGTCTCCTACGAAGGATACGCTCAGTAGGCCGGGACGGAGCAGAGCGTAGTCCCGGCAATTCAAACTTCGTTCCGTCACAGCCTACCTACTGGAGCCATCCTCCAGTCTGACCTCGTTGATCCGCACGACCGTTTTCTCCCATATCCAGGCAAGAATGGATCCTGCTGGAGTAATGCTCATATCCTCAGCGTTAACATCAATTGCCTGGCACCACTCCCGCCCGTTCCACACTGTCAGCTTGCGCTGCGAAAGCAGGGCAATGCGGCCGTCCGCCAGCCTCCTGATCACAGGTCGCAGGATGTCGCACGGCAGAGGCGCCTCGCTAAGCCGCCCGTCAGTGAGCTGCTGGTACCGCCAAAATGCATAGTCGCGGTTGAACCAAATATGCGTTACTCCCCGCAGGTCAGAATAAATCCAGCAACTTTCCAGTTCTGATGTGGGGGTAAGGCTCTTGAGTTTGCTCCACTGTCCATCCCGCCAGAACTGGCGCGCAATATACCCAGTTTCGGGGTCGCTCTGCCGCACTTTCCCCGAGAGGCACAGCAAGCCTTGGGGGTCCAAGGAGAAATGAAAATTGCTGATGTCGAACCGTCCAGGCCCGGTCGTGCTGGCGGCCTGCGACCATGAGCCATTGCGAAGGTAGACATGGAAGGCCTTGCGCGGCTTGAATAAGTCCGATGAATCGATGGCGATGAGGCTCTTCCAGTACACCTCCGGCGGGTCCAGACGGCGATCGTAAACCAGGTGAACTGTACCTGCGGTGTCACGAATGGCGTCGAAGGAAAAGATGAACCCTGGCGTTGGCATGGTGTCCAGGGTTACGGGAGGCGACCAGCCTTGCGGCGTCCACCGGCTTGACACGATCCGAACAGTGCCAGGCTCTCCAAACGTCCGCCAGAAAACGATCGGCAGGTTCTCGTCAGTCAAGGCGACTGCGGAGTTATCAACGCCCCAGTCACGAACGGCCGGCATGGCCGACAGCGGTGAGAACTTCCCTCCACTCCATCTACTGAACTGAAAGGCCTGCGTCTGGGCCAAGAGCACCCAGATTTGCCCCTGACCATCCTGAAGGACGTGGGCCCGGTCAGCTCCCCTGCACTCGGGGGCATCTAATCTCATCGTCCGCCCCACCTTTAGGGTGACCTTGCGGATCTCCGGGGGCCGGTTCACCAGTGGCTGTGGCTCCTCCATCCCACCCAAGGGATTGGTGTGCCACCTATACAGCCAGTAGCCGCCGATTCCCAATCCGCACGCGCAGAGGCAGATGGCAATCCAAAGTCGCCTTCGGCGAGTTAGAACCTGTGCTGTCATCATCAGCCGATACTCCCGCTGGCGGAGGAGGTTCCCGCCCCAGCCCCGCCGTGTATATATTACTCGGAATTGCTTACATCTGCAATAACGGCATTCCAGGTGATTACTACATTGCAGTGGGTAGGGCGGGCAGGCTTGCCCGCGTTTTGCTGCCGAGCGCACAGTCAACGTAGAACGCGGGCAAGCCTGCCCGCCCTACGTCTAGGCCTAAGGTTTCCTACGAAGGATACGCTCAGTAGGCTGGGACGAAGCGGAGCGCAGTCCCGGCAATTTAAGGAAAAGGTGGGACTCCGCCCTTGGGGGCTCCGTCCCAGCCTACCGACTTATTTCTGGTTTCATCTTCTCTCTCTTTTTTAAAAAATTCCTCTTGACCCTGACGCAGCAGACCGATATTATGAACGTAGGTTCATAACTGAAAGGTTTCTATGTCCAGGCCTCCGAAACAACGAAATGTCCAATCGGCCCCGGAAGTGGTGGTCTATAAGCCCGCCGGCGTGCCGGCAAGGCTGCTGCGGTGGGTTACGCTGACACTGGATGAATTCGAGACGATCCGCCAGGTGGACTATGAGGGGCTTGAGCAGGAGGCAGTAGCGGCCTCGATGGGCGTTTCCCGTCCGACGGTAAGTCGGATTTACGGCTCGGCTCGAAAAAAGATCGCGGATGTGCTGGTTCACGGGCAGGCGTTGAAGATTGAAGGCGGCCCGGTGGTCAACCTGCCACAACCTGGTCCGTGCAGATTCGGATATGGGAGGGGACGAGGATTGGGACGAGGCAGAAGATTTCGCGGTGGCCGGGGACAGAACGAATTTTAACCCTTGTTGCAAGGAGAATTTTTATGAAGGTGGCGATTACATCACAGGGCACGGACATGAACAGCGCGGTTGATCCCCGCTTCGGGCGAGCGAAATACTTTATAGTTATGGATACCGAGACGGGCGAGTTTTCCGCGCACGACAATTCCCAGAACCTCAATGCCGTTCAGGGCGCCGGAATCCAGGCGGGGCGAAACGTGGTCGATCTCGGCGTCGAAGCCGTAATTACCGGCAGTGCGGGCCCGAGGGCCTTCGCCACGCTCCAGGCCGGCGGGGTCAAGGTCTATATCGGGGCGGCAGGAACGGTCGCCGAGGCAGTCGAGCAGTTCAAGGCCGGTAATCTTGAGTGCGTCAGCAAGGCAAACGTCGAAGGACATTGGATATAAGATGAAAGGAGATTTATTATGCCACGAGGTGATGGAACAGGCCCGGTTGGAATGGGCCCGATGACAGGACGCGCAGCGGGATACTGCGCAGGGTATCCGGCTCCCGGATTTATGAACCCTATTGGCGGACGAGGCTACGGTGGACGGGGTCGAGGCGGCGGTGGCGGTCGGGGTCGGCGTAACCGGTTCTACGCGACCGGTATGCCCGGCTGGCAGCGAGCAGGGATGGGCGTTCCCGCATACGGTGAGCCGCCGGCGTATCCGACGCCTTATGCCGCACCTTTTGCACCGGCTGCGACCACGGAACAGGAACTGGATGCGCTGAAAGGTCAGGCAGAGTACTTCGGAGACGCCCTGGAAGATATCAAGAAGCGAATCGAAGAACTCCAGGTCAAGTCGGAAACAAAGTAAGCGTACCTGACAAAATGGGCC
>CAYUYD010000020.1:0-16800 GCA_964449105.1 uncultured Planctomycetaceae bacterium
ATAATTTGCACGAGGGCTGGTTCGTATCGTACAATACAGTTGGCGTTGGTGGGGTGGATGCGTCGGAAGTCCTTTTGGGGTTATTGGGAGGCATGTGGCAATGTTCAGGTTGATAAAACTCGTTCTGTTGCTGGCGGTTTTTCTGGGCGGATATTACGTCGGTCAGCGTCCCGGCAGTCCCGACATCTTTGCGCAGGCAGGCAAAATTTACAATCGCCTTACGAGCACCAAAGACGACATTACCGCTCGGGCAAAACAGGATGACGTTCCTGTAACGGAAGCGGCGGTGTCGTATCTGCTTGAATCGGCCCCCGAATTATCCCCGTCGCGTGCCCATCGCCCCATCAGTCAGCACTGAAATGGTTGTGGAGCAGAGGGGTTTTTAACGACTTGGGGGGACACATCCTGCGATTTGAAAGTTATTCGACTGGTTAAACCGCAATGGTCTGGTGGGCAGGTCCGATTTCGTTGAACGCAACTATGCAGTTCTTACCGCGGTCTTTGGCTGTGTACAGGGCGCGGTCCGCCATAGCCACCAGCGCATCTGCGGAGGCGGGTCTGTCCGTTTCCAGGGAGGAAATTCCAATCGACAGTGTTACTCCCATTCCGATCTGTGCTTGTCGGCCCGTAGCCGGTTCAACCTGCTTACAGATGCGCTCACCGACGCTCGCAGCCATCTCCAAAGAGGTATGCGGCAGCAGTATGACGAACTCATCTCCGCCATAACGTGCGGCATAGTCGCTGCTGCGGAGGTTTGAGCGAATGACCTCGGCGGCAGCCACAAGTATCTTATCGCCCACCTGATGCCCCAGCGTATCGTTCACTGCCTTGTAGCGGTCCAGGTCGCACATCAGGCAGGTCAGCTCAAATTTGTAGCGTACTGCCTCGTTATAACACCGGTCCAATATTTCGGCGAAGACCCTGCGATTGGACAGTCCGGTCAGGTGGTCCGTAGCCGCCATAGTCCGGAGTTTTTGCATAGACTGCTCCAGCGCTATGTTTTTGAGCCTCAACTTTTCCAGCGTGGTGGTCAGTTCCGTCTGAAGCCGGGTGTTTTCCTGTTTGAGGGCGTGCAGACGGATGTTCTTTTCGACCACAACAGGCAGGGCGAAGAGGTAGTCGCCGAGTTTAACGACATAGTCCTGTGCGCCTCGGCGGATGGCCTCGGCGGCAGAGGCGATGTTGCTGTTACCCGTTACAAAGACGACCGGGACGTCGCATGTACCGGTGATTCGCTCCAGAAGGTCGATACCGGAGATGTCCGGTAGAGTGTAATCGAGCAGGATGATGTCGAAATCAGACAGTTGTCGGGCCAGGCATTCGGTCCCTGTCCCGACGCCGGTGATTTCGGTGTCCAAGCGGTCGGTGAAATGCATCCGCAGCGATTCGCATATCAGTTCGCGCTGGTCAGGATCGTCCTCGACGACCAGCACCCTGGGCCCTCTCGAAGAGGGCAATGACGCTTTATCTGTCATATCTTTGTCGCTCATCAGGAAATTCAGCCTTGTCAGACCAGGTTATTCATCAACATTTCGTTACGGTCGCTTTACCGGTCGAGGCCGGCATCAGCCGCTGCGTATTCAGCCGCTGCGCCGGCGGGGGCTGCTTCGGTCCGGTCGCCCTGTACCGGTCCAACAGTGCACTGCGATCTGAGAGAGACATAGAAGATCGAACCTGCCCCTGGCGTGGACGTAACCCACACCCGCCCGTCGTAATTGCTTGCTACGCTTTTGACCAGAGCGAGCCCCACGCCCTTGCCGGGCACTCCGGACGAGATTGCCGCGGAGGCTCGCCGAAAGACCTGGAAAATCTGTTTATGGTCCGCCGGCGAAATGCCCTGGCCGTTGTCGGCTACACTGAACTGGTGCACACCATCGACCATGCTGTAGCCGATCCGGATTTTTGCATCTGTCCGCTTGCCCATGTATTTTATGGCGTTGTCGATGAGGTTTTGGAACACCTGTCGCATCCGGTTGTGCTCCACGAACAACCGTGGCATCGGTTTGTCGATTTCAAGTGTGATATTCCTGGCCTTGAGTTCATACTCGAACGCCTCGGCCAGCGATTTAAACAGCAGGGCGAAATCGACCATCCGGCGTTTTTCGGGACGGGTCTTTATCCGGCTCAGTTCCAGCAGTTCGCCGATAAGTTCGGTCTCGGCGTCCACGTTCGACTGGATGCGCTGGAGACGGGCGATTACATCCTCGGGCAGCTGCTGGCGGTACTTCACGGAGATCATTGTGGCCATGCCCGCGATGTTCCGGAGAGGCGCGTTGAGGTCGTGGCTGACGGCGCGGAGGAAATCCTCCTTCTCGACCATCTCTTCGTTCAGGCGGCGGTTGGCGCGCTGAAGTTCGACGGTTCGGTCGGCTACCTTCTGCTCCAGGGATTCATTCGCCTGACGAAGGCGCCTCTGCGAAGCGAGGACCTTTTCGACCATGGTGTCGAACGAGCTCGCCAATTCGCCGATTTCGTCGTTTCGGCAGGTCTCGACGTGCGCTGAGAAATCGCCCTCTGCCAGTTGGCGGGTAGCCTTCATCAGTCGGCGAATCGGCATTACTATCACCCGCCAGGTCAACAGGTACCCCAGCGGGATTACGCACAGCACGATAATCGCCACGATGACCGTCGTTTTCCGACGGACGCGGACAAGGATACCGGCGGTTTCCCGCGTATCCAGCACCAGGCGGACCGCTCCAACCATTGCGTCGGTTCCACTGCTATGGGAAGAGGCAACGACAGGTCGGCCAACTTCCAGGAAATTGTCGCTTCGCAGCATCTCGTACGACAGGCTCACAGGTTGACATGCCAGGGTGAGCCAACCGGTACCGGCTACGACCCGCTCGGCAACGGCGACGGTTTTACCGTTACCGTCGAGGATACAGACGTAGTGAACGTTGGGGCGATCCAGAAGCCCCATCGCCAGGCGTTGGAGCGATTCGCGGTCCCGAGCGATCAGACCAGGAGCGGCGGCAACTGTCAGGTTCCCGACAAAGGCTTCAGCCTGGCTGCGATCTTTCTGGCGAAGAATGTCCTTCGAAACGGTATAAAAAAACCATCCGCCGACGGACGTGGCCGCAAAGATCACAACCGTCAGAACCAGGATGGATTTGATCTGGAGGCCTATTTTCAGCCTGGGGTCCGATTTATGCCGGTCCATCAAAACAACCCTCTTACGTATTTATGGATTCTCCGGAGCAGGTTCCATCACCATGACGAAATACTTATGTCCGCACTGTTCCGCTCGTTATATAAGCCGCTTCTGACCTGGATATCGGCATCTACTGTGGGTGCCTTGCGTTACGATCTGACAAAATCTCTGTCCGAAAATTTGGGACGCATAACAAAAACCTAACCGTTTTAAGTGATTTTCTTTTGATTTTTCCCCTTGTCAAAATCGGGTTTTTGGTGTATAAGGGTATAGTCGGTTGTTATTTGGGGAAGAACGGAGGCTACCCCATCGGTAGGGGCGACATCTCTGGTTGCGTGTAAAATGCGCTCATAAAACGCGCTCATTTAAAGCTCAAAGATGAGGCAAGGAGGAAAGACATCTCGACAGGGTGCGGTGTGCTCGCCGCACAGGGACGATTCTCGCCCTGGCTGGGTGTTAATCGGCTCAGGTTCCCTATTCAGGAACGTCATGGCTATCGCCGATGCTGTAGCCACTAATGACTGTATAGTCCTGATCGAAGGCGAAAGCGGCACCGGAAAGGAACTGCTTGCCCGGCATATTCACGTCAAATCCAGACGGCAGGCGGGACCGTTTATCCCCGTCAACTGCGCCGGGATCAGCGAAAGCCTTTTCGAGAGCCAGTTCTTCGGACACGTTCGAGGCGCCTTCACTGGCGCCGTCTCCGAGACGCTTGGCGTTGTGCGGGCGGCGGAGGGAGGTACGCTGCTGCTCGACGAAGTGAGCGAAATTCCCCTGCACCTTCAGGCCAAACTGCTCCGCCTGCTCCAGGAGAAGGAAGTTATTCCGGTCGGCGGGACCAGACCTGTACCGGCCGACGTACGGTTTATCGCGACCACGAACGTAAGTCTGCAAAGGGCGGTGGAAAGCAGGCGGTTCCGTCCGGACCTGTATCACCGTCTCAACATCGTTCGTATTGAAGTTCCGCCGCTGCGATGCAGGACGGAAGACATTGACTCGATCCTGGACTACTACCTCGAATTCTATGCCGATGAGTATTCAATGCCCGTGCGGGTGCTGGGCGAGGGTATCCGCCAACAAATTCGGGATTACTGCTGGCCTGGAAACGTTCGCGAACTGTGCAACTACGTGGAACGCCTGTATGCCGCCGACCTGCCTCCGCTCCCTCCGACACTTATGACGACATGGTTAGAAGATGCCCGGTACGTGCAGGATTATCCGCCGCTGGAGCCCAAACCGGGAAGAATCACGGAAATCAACGACAAGCCGCTCACCTATACACTCGCCGAAGCCGAGCGATCAGCGATACTCACCGCTCTGCAACGGACCGGATGGAACCGTTCGGCGGCGGCAAGACTGCTGGAAGTACACCGCTCAACACTCCTGAGAAAGATGCATAGCCACAGGTTGGACGACCTGATCTGAGCAAATCCGCTCGAAAATCATCAGCGCAGCGATATGCAGCAATTGCGCCTCGTTATGCGCCGGCAATTGCGGCGATTTGCGACACCCCGCCGCAGCCACCAAAGGACAATCAGTAGGCGATAAAAAATTTTCTTCGCCATAACATCCTGTCAATAAATGGGTTCCATTAAATTATCGGCGGTAACATCAACGATGGTACGGCAGTTGTTACTCTATATGGTAGTTGTGGAGGGAGGGGAACAATGTTGGAGCCTCTAATAAAAAAGAGGATTGGCCAGAGAGTCAGTGAAAGACTTTATATCGTAATGGCCTGTGAAGATCTGGGCGAAGCGGCCCAGGTAGGTAGGCAGCTTTTACAAGTGAATAACGGAGCTCTGATTACCTATCGCAGGGCGGAGGATGTCATGCTGAACTGCCCGTCCGGGCGGGTCGCATTGATAATCCTTGCAAACAGCGACGATCCCGAAGCGATAGGAAGAACCCTGTCCTGGATGCGGCGTCGTTGGCCTGGCTGCCCCATCGTCGTTGTCGGCGAGACGGGCGGCGGAGCCATGGAATTGGCCGCCAGAAAGGGCGGGGCCAGTTACCTCACCAGACCCGTAAGCCCACAGCAGTGGGAAGGAATGGTGCAGCACGTGCTCAAAGACGTGAAGGTAACTGATAAAGTAACGAACTGAAGAAAGTTAGTTCGGCTGAAGGAGTCTCATTCGGAGGCTGAAAATCGCTGCTTGAGGCGATCTGAAAACCTCCATTCGCTGTGCTGCGTTTTTTGAGAAGCGATGAGAAGTAGGAATTTTGGAGCAGTCGAGGAGCCTGACCGACCCGAAGAAGGGTTTTTGAAATGTAACGAAGGTCGGTAGATTTATCACGATGAGCCTCACGCGAGGATTCTCAAACTTACGACGATTTGGCCTGGGCGGAGATGAGCGCCTGCCCGCAGTGCCCGCCCGTCATCCGGGTGTTTGTCAGAGAATCCTTGAGGTAGGGGTTTTAGAGGACTTGTAGTAATGGCGTATATGGTGGAGTTGAGCGCCCACCGGAACCACCCCGCTTTCTCCTCCTTGGCGGGGCTACGCTAAAGGAGCCTCATAATGAGAGGGGACCTCTACCAGGGCAAAGGGCGATGACAGTGCCTTGAGCAAGCACTGTCTCGCCCGCTTTTTTTGCGCCGAGAAAAATCACCTGATCCTATTTTTCTTATTTTTTGGCCTTATCCTGACCAATCAGCAATATACGATAAACTTCCCGCTGTTCGTTTGTAATCAGCAGCGCCTTGGGGCGCCGGCCTGCTTCCCAGCAGATTGCCTCCGCCTGGCGGAGCATAATGCTGCGACTGAGCGGTTTTACACTCACAACCTGAACCGGTCGCCTCGCCGGTGCAGTCTGTGTTGTCGCCGACGGGCGCGTCGCCGCTTCGGCGGCGACCTTCTCGATAGGACGGTCCAGTTGATACACCCATACGCCCAGGTATGACAGGACCGTAATCTTCAGGCCATCGGGCGATATATCTGCAGCCGTTACCCACCGAGCGTCGGGCAGCGGACCCAAATCTTCAGCCTGGAGGGTTTTTTCCGCCGGCGTCGAAACCCCATCCAAACGGACGCGATAGAGCCTTGCCCTTGGCGTCTCCTTGGTAATCAGATACGCCCATCCTTTGCGGACGAACATGGCTTCACAATCGAAAGGTCCGTGGCCTGCGGGGTATCGGAAACGGTATTCGCACTTTACGGGGGCGGTTTCGGTTTTGCCCTTCGGATCAGGTTCGCCGACGGCGTAAATCGTCAGGACCTTTCGTTGGAGTGAATTGTTGCCGACGTCGGCGATGTAGAGTATTCCTTCGGCGTCGATGGCGATGTCTTCCCAGTCGATGTTCTTTGCGCCGGTCAGGCGGACGCTGCCGAGTCCCTTGCCGGCCGCGTCCACTGCGTACAACACCGGCGCGTTGCCTGAATCGTTCATGCTCCAGTACACGTCCGGATATTTTCGGCTGGCGACCAGACCTGACGATTCAGTCAGCCCCGGCTGGGTGAGTCTGCCGACGAGCTCCGGCTTCGACAGAGCGACAGACTGACCAGTTATGGCAGGGGTGTTTTGGGTTGCAGCGGTCGGGTCGCTCGAAGCCGACTTTATCAGCGACGCCGCTACGATCACGGCGGTCAGATATACCCAGACGCGCAATTTGGACGTTCCGGACGATTCCACTGATAAGGATGCTCACGCAACGATTTTCGTGATGCAGACTTCGGTGTATTTCTGCCTATGACCCTTTCGGCGGCGCTCCCTCTTGCGACGCTTGAATTTCAGGGTATAGACTTTCTTTCCGGCGACGCGATCGTTAGTTATTTCGGCGGCGACCTTCGCCCCTTCGACCACCGGCGTTCCGACAGTGATATTCTCCCCGTCGGCCAGCAGCAGGACACGGTCGAATTCGACCGTTTTGGTCTCGTTGTCAACGTCAATCAGATCTATCCGCAGCAGGTCGCCTTCGCTGACCTTGAACTGCCGACCGCCATCTTCGATTATTGCATACACGGGTAATTCCTCAATCGTTCGTATCAGTTACGGTTTTGAAGCAATGGATTATGAGCCTTTTCGCTCGAAAGTCAATACTATTACTTGGGATTATAATCTTGCCAGGTTGTTCAGCATTGCCGCAGCCGCAACGGCCCCGCCGTGGAACTGCTCCAGTCGCATACGCTCGTTGGGGGAGTGGATGTTGTCGTCAGGAAGGGCGAATCCGGTAACGACCGGATCGACCTTCAGAACTCTCTGGATAAGTTCAGCGATGGGAACCGACCCGCCGGCGCGGGCGAGGGCGGTTTCTGCGCCGAAGGCCTCACGCATGGCATCTTTGACGGCGGTAATGGCGGGACTTTCGGGCGGGACAACGAATGGACGCGATCGGCTGGACACCTTCACGCACGCCCGCACGCCGGCGGGGGTGTTATCGGCTACAAATTCAGCAAAGGCCGACAGGATCTTATCGGGCATCTGGTTCGGCACCAGCCGCATCGAAATCTTCGCCGAAGCCGATGCTGGAAGGACTGTCTTTGCCCCCTCGCCCTGATATCCCCCGCTGATGCCGTTGCAGTCCAGCGTCGGGCGCGACCAGCGGCGCTCAAGTACGCTCCTGTCCAGTTCGCCGCCGACCGGTTCGCCGCCCACCTCGTCGGCATAATCGCTTTCGTTGAACGGCAGCGACTCCCACTGGTCCAGTTCGCACCGGTCCGGTTCGGCAACGTCGTCGTAGAAGCCCGGAAGCGTTACCCTTCCGGCTTCGTCGTGCATAGCGGAAATCATCCCGGCAAGGGCGTTAATCGGATTGACCACAGCCCCGCCGTGCTGACCGCTGTGAAGGTCGGCCGACGGACCCGTGAGCGTCATCTCCAGGTACACCAGCCCACGCAGACCTGTCAGGACCGTCGGCAAGCCCGGCGCGAAGAAACCCAGGTCCATCACGAGGGCGAATTCGCTCTTGAGGTCATCCGCTGCGGCGGTTACGAAATCCTCCAGTTCAGGCGAGCCGATCTCCTCCTCGCCCTCGATGAAGAACAGTACGTTCATCGGAAGTCGTCCCGTGGTGCGAATGAACGCCTCGCAGCCGTTAATGCATGACATCAGCAGCCCCTTGTCGTCGCTTGCGCCGCGGGCATAGATCGCCCCATCGCGGATGGTCGGGTCGAACGGCGGACTGGTCCACAAATCCACCGGATCGGGCGGCTGGACGTCGTAGTGAGCGTATATCAGCGCAGTCGGAGCCGATGGGTCGGCGATGCCGGACGTGCTGCGCGCCAGCAGAATCGGGTGCTTCCGCCACGGTCGCAATTCAGTCGAAAACCCCAGCCCGCGCAGATGCCCGGCAATGTGCTCGGCGCAGACCAGGCAGTCCGCCTCATAGGCGCTCTGCGAACTGACCGACGGGAATCGCAAAAGTTCAGACAACTGCTCAAGGTGCTCCCGGCGATGAGACGCCAGATATTCAACAACCTCTTTGGGTAACATTTTTTCTCCTGTGGTGCGTATCGACGGTGTGGTCGGGATTATCTTCGTATTATCTCATTGCCGGAAAAGGTCGGCTGAAGATTCTGCCTACTTCGCCGGGAATGTCCTCACTTCGGAGCGGTCCTTCGATGGCCCCTGCGGTGGACATAATAAATGTAGCCGAGTTTTTCCAGTTCAGCCCGCCGTGGGTCGATGACCTCTTCATCATGCTGGAGAAGAATCCCGAGCCGGCGCAATAGCGGTCGAACAGGCTGACGATTACGTCCGGCGGATTTTCGACCAGTCCGAAGTGCGCACGCCAGATGCGGTACAGCGCATCGGGATACTCGCACTTGCTGTCGGCGGCGGTCTTGAGCAGTTCACGCCCATTGATTTTGCCTTTGACGGCGAGTTTCAGCGGGTCGCCGACGACAGGGTCGTATTCGAATGTCTTTCCGTCGGAGGATTTGATAACGGCCTTGGCGTCTTTCGTGCGGACTATGACGGCGTCGCCTTCGACGTAACTGGCCAGTTCGACCGATTCCGCCGTCAGCAGGTCGTCGGCAAGCTTGGCCGGGTCGCGCGCGTTGAAGGCTGCGCACGTTACCAGGCCGAATTTAATCACCACCACGTCCTTGTCCCGCTTCAGGCTGTTGACCAGCCGCCAACCCCTGGTCTCCAGATGCTTGTCAAGTTCGGCGAGTGTGTAGGGGGTGTTGGTCTGCCCGTGGTCGGCGAGGAGCGTTACCTTCACCAGCCCGTGCGTCTCGAAGAGTATCTGGTTGATGAATTGCTCCATCCGGCGGAGGGCGTGGACCTGTCCGTCTTTGCCGAAGCGCGAACCCATACCGGCTGTGGAAACAAAATAGGCGATTACCTCCATGCTCTCACGCCGGTCCCAGAGGCGCTTGACGCCGGCGAGTTCCTTCTCGAACATCCCCTTGGGATTCATATACGCCGTCCCATCGTCGATCGGCGAAGCGCGGTAGTTTATGATCCTGGCGAACGGTTCGTTTTTCCCCGCCAGGTAGTCGCTTGTTCCTCCGACGACGGCGCGCTTGGTTCTATGATAGTATCTCGCCTCGAAGCCGGCGCACGGAATGTATCCGAAGGCGTCCTCCAGGCACAGGTCGGTCATCACCGGATACGGCGGGATCACGACCGCCGGCCTGTGGAACATCCGAAGATGCCCGGAATCGTAAAACTCCCTGACCACGTCGAATGGAAACCCGTCCAGCACCAGCACGAGGTGCCGGCTTAGGCGGGGATTGACGGCGTCGAGGTGGATGATTTCGTCGGGTTTTCCGTCGCCGCTGCGGTCATAGGCAATTTTAGTAACCCTTCCGGTCGAGTCGAACATGCAGAAGAAATCGGCTGCCCCGTCTCCGTCGGTGTCATAATCGGCGCGGGCATCGCTGAGAGCGATTGTCTTGTCCGGGAACACGTCCCTGCCGGACAGGAGGGTCGCACCAGGCGCCCCGCAGCCGGGCAGAAACAACCATGCCGGGGAAGACAGCAATATCATTACAATCAATTTGAGATTTCCGGTCATTGTCAACAAATCCACAAAATATTCCGGGATATACTACCGTCCAAAGCCGCCGACGGCAAAATCATCTTTCCATTCATCCGGCGCGATTGTATTTATTTGTGGTGATATGAAAGCGATTGTCTATGGCGTCAATCCGATTGGCTGGGCCACGTGCAAGTGGTTGAGGTTCTTCTGGCCTGGGTGTCTGATGAGCCGGTTGAACGGCCTGGCCCTTCGGGAGGTGGACTCGCCTGCGCTTCCGGGCGATGACTGGGTGCTTTGCCGGACCGTCCTGGGGGGCATCTGCGGCTCGGACGTTGCGATTATCGCTCAGCGTCAGCCGCCGAACTCCTTTCTCCAGTCCTTCTCGACCTTGCCCGCCGTGATGGGACATGAGAACGTCGCCGTGGTCGAGCAGGTCGGCTGCGGCGTGGATTCAGGTTGGATTGGCAAGCGGGTCTGCGTCGAACCGACGCTGTGCTGTCGTGTCCGCGGGATCGACCCGCCTTGCGAGCCATGCCGGGCGGGGCAGTTCGGAGCGTGCGAAAATTTCGCCGCCGACGGGAACGGTTCTGCACACCTGCCGCCGGGAACGTCGCTGGGATACTGCAGGCCTGTCGGCGGATCGTGGGGCGAGTACTTCGTCGCCCACATCTCGCAACTTGTGGAAGTTCCCGAGCAGTTATCCGACGCCCAAGCCATCCTGACCGACCCGCTGGCGTGCAGCCTTCATGCGGTGCTTCGGGCGAACCTGTCGGGGGGCGAGCGGGTTCTCGTCTATGGGGCCGGGATTCTGGGCCTGGGAATCGTCTGGGCACTGCGCGCGGTTGGTTTCGACGGGGGTATCGACATAATCGCCCGCCACCGCCATCAGGGCAGGCTGGCGGAGACATTCGGGACCGACGAGGTGCTTTACCTGCCCGCCGGTCGGCGCGAGCGGTTCCGGGCCGTCGCCGAACGCACCGGTTCAAGGCTGACGCGGGCGCGATTCGGTAATTACATGTTGTCGGGCGGTTACGATGCCGTTTTCGAATGTGTCGGAAGCGAGCAGTCGATCGAAGAGGCCCTGAAGTGGACCGCCGCTCGCGGGAAGGTGATTCTCGTCGGGACGGGGCACGGGCGCGGGACGGACATGACGGCATTGTGGTTCCGCGAACTGACGGTTATCGGCGCTTATGGCAGAAGCGTCGAAGATTTCGCCGGCAGGGGCGTACAGACCTATCAACTGGTCCACGAACTGATGCTCGCCGGCGGGCCTGACTTATCGGTCCTGCTGACGCATACCTTCGACCTGTCGGACTACAAGTCCGCTCTGTCCGTCGCGATGCACAAGGCCCGGAACGAAAGCATCAAGGTGGCGTTTCGATTCGGCAAAATTGATTGCAAAGAAGATTGGATAGTAATTTAAAAAACGGACGGAATAGCGGGATTACAGGGATTACAGGATTATAGGGATTTGTTTTTTCTTTTTCTTATCCCGTAATCTTAAAATCTCCATAATCCCGCTATCTTTCTTCAACGGCTTTGAAACTTGGCGCATAGGGCGATTTCGGAGATACTGTCATTATGAGCAAGTCAAATTCAAGAGTGGCGGTGGTGATGGGTTCGGACAGCGATTTCGAGGTGATGAGCCGCTGTATCGAGCAGTTGCGGGATTTCGGCATTGACCCGGAGGTGCGCATCCTCAGCGCACACCGAACGCCGGGCGCGGTGGATGAATTCGCCGCCGGCGCCGCCGAGAACGGCGTGAAGGTAATAATCGCAGCCGCAGGTATGAGCGCCGCTTTGGCAGGTGCGATAGCCGGAAGGACGACACTTCCGGTGCTGGGCGTGGCGATTGCGTCGGGTCCGATGGCGGGTATCGACGCGCTGCTATCGACCGTCCAGATGCCGCCCGGCGTGCCCGTCGGATGCACGGGCATTGGCGCAGCCGGAGCGGTCAACGCCGCAGTCCTTGCCGTCGAAATCCTCGCTGTCTCCGATTCCGCTCTGGCTGGGAAACTCGTTGAATACAAATCGGCTCAGGCCGACAAAACACTCGCAAAGGACAGGAAACTTCGGGAGCAACCGGGCAAGTGACGGTAACGACGACAGCCTTGCTGATGGCGATGGCGTTGGCGGCGGGCAATGGAGAAAAGGCTGCGCCGGCTAAATGCGTCGTGATTTTTGATTTTGCGAGTTCAACGTCCGAGGCCGGGAAAAAGTCCGAATACGGCGGGCAGTTGGCCGATTCGGTCCGCCTTCGCCTTCGGCAGCACGACGGCTGCGAGGTAATCGACCGCTTCACTACCGCCGAGATGACTCCCGAAGCCGGTATCTCACTTAAAACCGCCGATGAGGAAATCATCGCCCTGTTGAAAGACAAGTTCGCCGCGCATGTAGCCGTCTTCGGCGACGTGCAGAAACTCGGCCCGTCCGTCCGGGCTGAAATCCGATGCGTCGATATCTCCGGCGATAAGCCCGTCGCATGGACGAAGGCGTTCTCCGACGATACCGAGCGAGCCCGCGGTGTTGTAGCGATGCAGATTGTCGAGGCCGTTCGCGGACAGGCAGAGTGGAAGCCGCCCGAGTATGGCGATGAGACCGAACCGGAAAAATTCGGCAAACCGCTGAACGTCAATGGCGATTTCGAGAGCGGGAAAGCCGGCTGGAAAATGGGGCCGGACAATGTAACGACCTTCCTCGTCGCTGATCCGCGAGCAGACCGGCGGGGAAAGGTGCTGCGAATTTTCACCGACGTCGAGCGCGACGCCTGGCTGAAATATCAGCGCGACCTGATGCTCGGAAAGGCAGACCCGGAAAACCCGCCAAAGATCGGAACCGTCGCCGATAAATATGCCACCGTCGCCGGTCTGGAAGGCGTCCATTACCGCAGCGAGTGGATAAAGGCAACGCCGGGCTGGCGATACTGGCTTGTCGCCGACATGAAGGGACAGACCGGCGGGATATTCTTTGCGAAGATATTCGTCAAGGGCTTCGCGGATTTTTCAGCCCTCGCCGACGGGTTGAGCGAGTCCAGCCTGGCCGAGATGAAGATAACGCCGGATGAGTTCGCCGCCCTGCCGGCTGAAAAGCAGAAGCAACTCATTGCAGCCGACGCCGAAAAGCATCCGGAGCGCCACCGCAGGGAGGTCTATCGCTGGTACCTCGCCTGCCGGAACGAAAAAAACGCCTGGAAACACAACGCCGCCCCGTTCCCACCCCGCGGCGGGCTGCCGAAGAACGTCCAGTGGCTGAGGATTGACGTCTATGCCTACTGGCCGCCGGGCGAGTATTTCTTCGACGATGTGCACCTCTACGCCGACCCGCGAGTCAAAGCCCCGCTGCCTGAGGAAAAACCCCGCACACCGCACTACAAGCCGCCGACAACCCAACCGTCGCCGAAGTAGAACCGTTCCGCGGCCGCGGTGTTTGCCTACCTATCGGTAGTAAACCAGTAGGCGGGCGACTACGTTAAACCAATTAAATAATTTGGCTTGTCTTGCCGATTGTTAGTACGTATAATGGTGTCAGCAAGGATACGTATAGGAGAATACGGCGATGCCGAAGTTAACACTCAGCGCCGATGGCGAGGTAATAAAGCAGGCCAAGCGGATCGCGGCGAAAAACCACACCAGCGTTTCGGCTATGTTCAGCCGATTCGTGCGGACCATGGCCCAAAAGGACAGGCCCCCCGTCCAGACCGGCAGGATTGCCCGAAAGGCCTCCGGTATCATCAAGATGCCCAAAGGCAAGTCGGAACGGGATATTCTGGCAGAGTCGCTGATGGACAAGTATGGGCTGCGACGATGAACGTCTTTATCGACACCAACGTACTGCTGGACGTCATGCTCGAGCGAAGGGGTTTTTATCGGGATTCGTTGGCGGTTTGGTCGCTGGCAGAGCAGGGCAAAATCGCGGGGCAAATTTCCGTCATAAGTTTCAACAACATCTACTACATCGTCCGCAAGGTCGCAGGCCAAAAGACCGCCGACCATGTGCTGGCTATGCTCCGTGATGTGTTCACACCTGTAGCCCTTGATGGTCAAGTTCTCAACCAGGCCATCGACGCCGGATTCGGCGACTTCGAGGACGCCATCCAGTATCACAGCGCCCTGCACGCCGATGCATCATGCATAATCAGCCGAAACCCGGACCATTTTCCACAGTCCGGTCTTTCAGTCCTGACGCCGGCGGAATTCATGGCGGCTTATTCCCTGACGTAAGCCGCCCGTTTTTAATCCGTAATCCGCAATCGGATTATTCTTTCACGTCATATTCGGCGTCGATGACGTCGTCGTCATCGGGTTTCTTTGTTTTTTCGTCTGCGGGAGCTTCTGCCTGTGGTGCGCCGGAAGCGCCGGCGGACTTGTACATATCCTCCGCCACCTTGTGGGAAGCCTTCTCCAGGTTCTCCATCGCCCGCTTGATGGACTGGGCGTCGTCGCCCTTCAGGGCGTCGCGGAGCCGCGAAATGCCCGACTCGATATCGCTTCGGTCCGCCGCCGATACCTTCTCGCCCTGATCCTTGAGCATTTTTTCCATCTGGTGGACCATTGCGTCGCCGGAGTTTTTCAGATCGACCACTTCGCGGCGTTTTTTATCTTCCTCGGCGTGGCCTTCGGCGTCTTTACGCATTTTTTCAACCTCATCGTCGCTCAGGCCCGACGAACCCTTAATCTCGATGGACTGCTTCTTTCCGGTGGCGAGGTCCTTGGCTGAGACGTTCAGGATTCCGTTGGCGTCGATGTTGAATGAGACCTCGACCTGCGGGACGCCTCGCGGCGCCGGCGGGATGCCGGTCAGGTTAAACCGTCCCAGCGTGCGGTTGTCGTGGGCGAACTCCCGCTCGCCCTG
Organism: uncultured Planctomycetaceae bacterium; assembly: GCA_964449105.1. Classification (GTDB taxonomy): domain Bacteria; phylum Planctomycetota; class Phycisphaerae; order SM23-33; family SM23-33; genus JAUWNJ01. The sequence goes on from CAYUYD010000020.1 coordinate 14,925, forward strand.
GAGAACGTGGATCGTTACCTCGGTCTGGTTGTCGGCTGCGGTTGAGAAGGTCTCCTTCTTTTCGGTCGGGATGGTCGTGTTGCGTTCGATGAGTTTTGTCATTACCCCGCCGAGCGTCTCGACGCCCAGGCTCAGCGGCGTTACGTCCAGCAGGACCATCTGCTCTTCGATCTCGCCGGCGAGGATGCCGGCCTGTATGGCTGCGCCCAGCGCGACCGCCTCGTCGGGATTGACCGACTTGTTAGGCTCTTTTCCGAAGATTTCCCTGGTAATCTGCTGGACTCGCGGGATTCGCGTCGAGCCGCCGACGAGTATCGCCTCGTCGATGTCTTTTGCGGTGAGTTTTCCGTCGGAAAGCGCCTGCTTGCAAGGCCCGACCAGGCGGTTGAAGATCGGCTCGCACAACTGCTCGAACTTCGCGCGAGTCAGCGTCATCGTCAGGTGCTTAGGCCCGGCGGCGGTGGCGGTGATGAACGGCAGGTTGATGTTGGCTTCCATTGCGGTCGATAGTTCGCACTTTGCCTTCTCGGCGGCCTCTTTGAGACGCTGAAGCGCCATCGCGTCGGTGCGGAGGTCGATGCCCTCCAGTTTCCTGAACTCGTCGGCTGCGTAGTTAATCAGTATCTCGTCCAGGTCGTCGCCGCCGAGGTGCCCGTCGCCGTTGGTGGCGAGGACCTCGAAAACGTTGTCGCCGATGTCCAGGATGGAGATGTCGAACGTCCCGCCGCCGAAGTCGAACACAGCCACCTTTTCGTTCTTCTTGCCTTTCAACCCGTACGCCAGGGCTGCCGCCGTCGGCTCGTTGATGATCCGCTCGACCTTAAGCCCGGCGATCTCGCCGGCGTCCTTGGTGGCCTGACGCTGCGAGTCGTTGAAGTAGGCGGGGACCGTGATGACCGCACGCTCGATCTTATCGCCGAGGTAATCCTCTGCTGTGCGCTTAAGGTCCTGGAGGATCATCGCGCTTATCTCCGGCGGGGTGTAGTCCTTTCCTCGCACCCGGACCTTTACCAGTTCATCAGCCCCGCCGACGATCTCGTAAGGAACGGTCTTTTCTTCGCTGCTGACTTCTTTATGCCTCCGGCCCATGAAGCGTTTTATCGAGAAGGTGGTGTTTTTCGGGTTGGTGATCTGCTGGTGCCGGGCGGGCTGGCCGACGAGGCGCTCGCCCTTGTCGGTGAAGCCGACCACCGACGGCGTAAGGCGCGAGCCTTGCTGGTTGATGAGGACCTTAGGCGAACCGCCTTCCATCAGGGCTACGACGCTGTTGGTCGTTCCTAAGTCTATTCCGATAATCTTGTTCGATGCCATTATTTTTTACTCCCTTTGGGCTTGCGTGCGCGCAAAGCCTACAACCATACCATTATAAGTGGACAGCAATGCCCGTGCCATGTAACTAACGCCTTATATTACAAGGCATTAGCATTTTAGCCGGATCTGTCGTAGTGTCAAATCGGTTGTTTCCGAAGTAGTTTTTTCTGAATTTGGCAGTCCGTGGGCTTGGATTACCCGTGCCAATCCGTGCCGGTTCGGAACCATTGGGAACGAATGGGAACGATACGGAAAGATTCGGAAAGATTCGGAACGATACGGAAAGATTGGGAAAGTTTAGGAAAGTTTAGGAAAGTTTGGGAAAGTTTAGGAAAGAAGGCGAAATTCGTAACTCTTTGCTTGACAAGCAGTTGCGATTTTCGGGGTCATTTTTTCCACGAATTTCACGAATTTTCACGAATTACACGAATTTTTTCCAAGTCCCAAGTCCCTAATCCCAAGTCCCTGTTTTTCGGTCTTCCGGTCCTCCGGTATTCCGGTCTCACGGTCTTTATTCAGTTGTCAAATAACACTCGGACGCACCAAAGGCGCCCTCCATATTAAC
>CAYUYD010000021.1:0-16757 GCA_964449105.1 uncultured Planctomycetaceae bacterium
GGAAACAAAGATAGCAGGATTATAGGGATTACAGGATTACAGGGATTTTCTTTTAAAACCCCTAACAGAAAGAGGCCACAGAGGCGCAGAGAACACAGAGAGCAAATAAATCAAAAAAAGATTTTTGTTTATGTTCTCCTACAATTTTTTCCTCTGTGTTCTCTGCGCCTCTGTGGCCCATTTTGTCAGGTGCTTTTACTTTTTTTAAATCCCATAATCTCAAAATCCCTATAATCTCGCTCTCTTTATTGGCCTTTCCCGCAGGGTCCTTCGGAGAATGGCGAGTTTATTTAGCAATTCAAACCTCAATAACTACCGGAGGGGGTGCGGTAACAATTTTCCTTTCCCCGCTTGTCCGTTTCGGGTTAGCATAATGGCTTGTTACAGCGGACATGAGCGGATTGCATTTTCAACGCTTCGTATGAAACCTACATAACAGGAGCACCACAATGCGAATGAAGATTGTTAATATGGTTGCAGCGTTATCTGTTGTTGCGGTTTTGACGGGAACGGTGATGTCGGCAGCGCCTCTGGCGGATAAAGTTCCCGAAGATGCGATTGCGTACGTCGGGTGGAGCGGGCGGAGCCTGACGTTCAACGGCTCGATGTTCGGTCAACTCCTTGCCGAGCAGGGCGTCGCGGACCTTTTCGGGGCGATCAGGACCGCTGCGGACAAGGGGCTTGAGATGACCGGCGAGGCGGACGCCCCGGCGATGTTCGAGAGCGTCTGGGAAATGGCGGCGATTGCCTGGCAGAAACCCGCCTCGGCGGTGCTGCTGGATATCAAAATCCCGCGCCGACCGGACGAAGGCGGCGCAGCGGACGGACCGGATGAACCCCAACCGGTCGGTGCAATACTCATCGACCTGCAAAAGGACAAGGCCGCCTTCGACGCGCACCTCCAGAAACTGCTGGGGCTTATCGGCAAGGAAAACAAACTCGCCCAGGCCACCGTCGGCAACCTGTCTTATCACGATTTCACCACACCGGCGGGGAAGTGCTCGATGGGATACGTCGGCGACGTCTTCTTCGTTTGCCTTGGCGACGGCGTTCCGATGAAGGTCGCCTCCGTCATCAACGGTAAATCCAAGTCGCTTGCCGGCTCCGCGGAATTCAAAACCGCCATGAATGAATTGGCCGATGAGCAGGTGCAGATGGCCTACTATGTGGACGTTCCGCGCCTGCTGGCAATTGCCGAGAAGATAACGCCGATGCTTCCGACCACTGCCCCCGCCGACCAGAGCCAGTTCCGCAAAATCGTCAAGGCCATGGGAATCGACGGCGTAACGGCAATCGCCGGCGCGAGCAACATTGTAGATCGCGGATTCCACGAGAAATGCCGCATCTTCAGCCCGGCGCCGCATCGCGGGCTGCTGATGCTTGCAGCCGGCAAGCCGCTGGGAGCAGCGGCGCTGAGCGGCGTCCCGGACGACGCCGACTTCGTCGCAACCATAAACCTCGACCCCGCCGGGGTCCTGGCGGAGATTAAACGCATAGCCGCCGCAATCGACCCGAACGCCGGAAAACAGGTCGATGAAATACTGTCAGCCGCCGGCGAACAAATCGGCATGGACATCGAAAAGGACCTGCTGGCGCACATGGGCGACCAGTGGACAGTTATCAGCGCGCCGTCACTGGGCGGGACGCTGACCGGAACGGCTATCATCGTCCAGTTGAAGGACGCCGAAAAGTTTTCGGCCGCTTTGGCAAAACTCGAAGCACAGATAGCGAAAATAGCATCCGGCCTGGCCCCGACAACGATGTCGGTCGATTTGACCGGCGACGAGGTCCCGCCGGGGATACGGGGCGAGCCAATAGTCCTGCCGGCCCGCGAGGCGACGGCGAGTATCCGCAAATACAAGTCCGGCGACGTCGAGGTGCATTACATTGCCGCGTCAAGCGATTATATGCCGAAGTGGACACCGGTCGCCCCGGCATGGGCGGTGCATAATGGTAAGTTCTACCTTGCGGCGTTCCCGCAGGTGGTGGCCGCAGCGGCGGGCGGGACGACCCAAAAACCGCTGGCGCAATCGGCGGAATTCGCAGCCTTCCGCAAACGACTCAGCCCCAACGCATCCGCCCTTTCCTACACCAATACGCCGTCGCTGGTCAGGCGTTTCTACGGCGCGGTGCTGCTCGGCGGGACGGCTGCGACAAATATGCTCGGCAAATTCGCACCGTCCATCAAACCGGAGATGCTCCCGCCGCTGCCTAAGGTCGAAAAATACGTCTGGCCTGACATCGCCGCCATCTCCTCCGACGCCAAGGGTATCACGATTGAATCCTACGGCTCGATGCCGTCCTATCTGACTTCCAACCTCCCTGGGGCAGGAACGTCGCTGGCTACCTCCATACTCCTGCCGACACTTGGCCGGGCCAGAGGCCAGGCCAAACAGGCGGTCTCCGCCGCCAACCTCAGGGGCATCGGAAAGGGATGCATGATTTACGCGGCAGAGAACAACGACAAATTTCCGCCGGACCTGGCCAAACTGGTCGAGATCGGCTGCGCAGGACCGAGTATGCTGATGAGCCCGACCAGCGGGCGGAAGGTTCGCCTTGACTCTGCGGGCAAACCCGTTGGGCCGTTCGATTACGTCTATCTCGGCGCGGGGCTGAAAGCCGACGACATACTGAATCCTTATGAGTTTATCTTGGCCTACGAGCAGCCTGAGATAAATAAACTCAAGGGCACTAATGTTCTGTTCGTGGACTGCCACGTCGCGTGGGTTTCGATGGAAGAGTTCCGGGGCCTCCTTGCGCGGACGCAGGAATGGATCGAGAAGCGGAATAAATGAGAAGTGAAACAAAATAGGCGAATCTGGCTAGCCGCGAGCGGAAGCGAGCGGGTGTATCTGTTTTTTGATAAGACCAGCCCGCTCCCTGCCGGTCGCGGCTAGTCAGGTCTTATGCATTATGGCGGAGCGAGAAGGTCACGAGGCGATGCTTTACGAGCAGGCCGGCGACGGCGCCGTCCGCTGCCGGCTTTGCGGGTATGAGTGTCTCATCAAGCCCGACAAGACCGGTCTTTGCCGTGTCCGAAAAAACGTCGGCGGAAAACTCTTCTCGCTGAACTACGACGCCCTCGTAGCCGTCAATATCGACCCCATCGAAAAGAAACCGCTGTTCCATTTCCTGCCCGGTTCGATGAGCCTTTCGGTGGCAGCTGCCGGATGCAACTTCCAGTGTCCCTTCTGCCAGAACTGGCAGATTTCCCAGTTGCCGCGAAGCGGGAAGATTCTCACCGGCCAGTCTATTCCTCCAGCCGATCTGGTCGCCGAAGCCGAACGCAACGGCTGCAAGTCTATAAGTTACACTTACACCGAGCCGACCGTCTTTTTCGAGTTGTGCTACGACACAGCCAAACTGGCGCACAAGTCCGGTATTAAAAACTGCTTTGTTTCCAATGGCTTTATGACGCCGCTGGCGGTCCGAACAATCGCCCCGTACCTTGACGCGATAAATGTTGATCTAAAAGCGTTCCGGGATGAGACCTATCGTCGTGTGATGAAGGCCCGCCTGGAGCCGGTTTTAACGTGCCTGAAAGAACTGGTCTCCGCCGGCGTGTGGGTTGAGGTAACGACGCTGGTGGTTCCGGGAATGAACGACTCTGATGCGGAACTTTCGGACATTGCCGGTTTCATCGCCGGCGAACTGGGCGTCGATGTGCCCTGGCACGTCAGCCGGTTCCACGGCGATTACATGATGACCGAGACACCCTCCACGCCGATGGAGACCCTTGAGACAGCGATGGAAATCGGTCGCGGGGCGGGGCTTAAATACCTCTATTGCGGTAATGTCCCTGCCAACAAATACGAAAACACCCATTGCCCTAACTGCGGGACGGCGCTGATTCGGCGAAGGGGGTTTTCCGTCGCCGAGATTCGCCTTGCCGGGGCCCGCTGCCCGGACTGCTCGACGGAAATCGCATGAATATGGAACTGATTTATAGCAATCAGCATTCAGCGGTCAGAAATCAGCAACAGACACAGAAGATTTGCCTCCTGCTGCCCAATGACTGCTGCCCGCTGATTGCTTTCTGTTCACGGCACGTTTCTATCACTTCTTGCGACGGTTGCGGCGCTCACGACGCTTCTTGGAGCCGACTTTCCTTCTTCGTCTTGGTTTGCCCATGCTGTTCCTTAATTATTTCCGTAGTGGCACAGGTCCCGCAAGGGATTCTGCGAATTTTCAACCTGTGCCGTTCTAATCGGATATTCAGCGCACAGGCTGAAAACCTGTGCCGCCAACTAATTATACATACGGCTGCGCTTTTGTCGAGAGTTTCTCCTTTTCATAAGACTTATGAAAATGTATCCTTGTGTCGATAAAATCACTGGATTAGAATAATACTCGATTATAGGGCATTCTCTATGAGGAACCTGGCCATGCGTATAAAGACATGTTTACTGGTGTTGGCGCTTCTTGTCGTTGGCTGTGAGGTGCAGGACGAAAATCCCAACTGGGACCCCCATAGCGATTATCCGTCCTGGACCTACGACGCCCCATATTACTATCGTCCCAGTGACGACCTTCCGGTCCAGGAGGTCGTCGGGGCGGGCATACCGGTCTATTACACCGACAGCAATCAGTTTTTCGTGAAGCATTCGACCGGTTACCAGGCTCCCGGCGTTCCCCGGCTGGCGATATGGTGCTCCGTCGGCAACGGCGAGAACTGGGACCGTGCGGGATACTACGGCGTCGAACAGACGCACTTCCTCTTCCAGGCCCAGGCTGACGGTGCGCACTGGGTTCGCTTCGTCGGTCCCGGACAGGGCGTCGCAGCGGCCAATCCAGGCGCGCCGCACCGAATATATGTGGTTGATACGACCAAGCCCGCGATTGAGGTCTCCGTCGATCCTCCGGCGATAGAAACCGACAAGCACGGAAATGAAGTCCCGCATATCTATTCCGTCGGCGATACGGTCGAGGTCCGCTGGTGCGTCCGCGACGTCAACCTTGTTCCCGACAGCGTTCGCCTGGCCACAACGTTCGGGACGTTTCCCGAGAACGTCACCTGGACCAGATTCCCCCTGAGCCTTTCCGCTACGGGCGCTATGAAGGTTCCGGTCCCTCCGGAGGCAGCAGGACGACAGGGACGGGGCGGCGGGCGGATGCGCTTCCGCATCGAGGCGGAAGACAAGGCCGGAAACCTCAACTTCGCCTTCTCGGACATCCTCCACATCGACGGTCCGCCGCTGCCGGGCACGCCGACCGTCAGGCCCGTCGGACCGTGGGAACTTGTCGCGCAGGCTGAAGGAGATGCCGGTCTGAAACCGGGCTGGCCCCAGCCTGGAACGCTCATCCGAGGCGGGACGTCGCGAATGCTGAAATGGCTGCCCGACGGCGCAGAAAAGTATAAAAACGTCGTGCTGCAATTCTCCGCAAATAACGGGCGATCCTGGCGAACCGTGGCCGAAAACCTCCAGGCGGACAAGACATCCAAGTGGACCGTCCCGCAGGTCAATTCCAAACTTTGCCGGCTTCGCATCCTGGCAGTCGAAGGCCCGGAACATCGCCTGATGCTGGCGCAGACACAGGCGTTTACGGTCCACACCGCCCCCCCGGATACCATCCTCGGGCCTAAAGAAGTGCTGCCCGAACCGCGGGAAAAACCGGAATAGAGGTAAGGGCAGAGGGGTTGTCGAAAAAGTCCCGCCGTCCCGAAGGAGTCCCTTTGGGACGACGGTTGGTTTTGGTGCGTCAACTTTCCGGAAACGAGAGAAAGGGCAATCAGTCGCTCCGTCCCATTAACCCTGCCGGTTGCTGTCATCCATGCCTCTTGCGCTCGCCCAGCAAAACAAGATCTCGCAGGCCTTGCTCTCCGCTCGCTGCTAACCACCGCTTCTCAAACCCGGGTTCCTGCACAATCTGAGCGATTGCCGACAGGGCCTGCAGGTGGAAATTGCGGTCGTCCCCTGATCCGATTAAGACGAACACGGAGTGGACGCCGGGCTTCAGGGGGTCAAAGACGAAGCCCTTGCGAGACCGGGCCAACAGGATGTCAAAGACGTGCTCGCCGTCGATCACGACGTGTGGGACGGCCAGGCCGGGACCGATTACCGTACTGCTTTCCCGTTCCCTGGCCAACAAAGCGTCGAATAGATTCTTTCGGTCAATGTCCAGGCGCTTAGAAAGCCTGTCCGCCGCAACACCGAAGAGGTCCTCCGCCTGTAGCGATTCGTCTGTGTCCACAACGATGCAGCCTTCCAGGATATGGTCAAATCGATCGAGAACGATTTCGTCGCGTTCGCGGATGACCTGCTTCAGTTCTGCTTCGAGCGTACCGGTAACGAGTTCCTTGGCCGTGATCCGCTGGATCAGGTGCAGCAGCGCCGATTCGCGCCGCACTCCGGCTCGCCCATAGAACCAGTAGAGACAGAACCCCGACACTGCCAGCAGGGCGCTGATGGCGAACGCCTCCACGCCCATCTCGAACAGGACAAAAACGAACCCGATGACCCCCGCCACCTGCACCCATGGATACAACGGCGAGCGGAAAGTCGGGCGGTAGTTCTGGAGCCGGCTTTCGCGCAGCATGATTACGGAGATGTTCGCCAGGATATTCGTGAGAATCAGCCCGACGGAGGCGGACTCCACAAGGATGCGGAGATCGACGAAAAGCGGGATGATAACCAGGATGCCCGTTACGAGAATCGCCACGTGCGGGGTTCGGAACCGCGATCCGACGCGGCTGATGGTCTGCGGGAGCAAGCCGTCGCGGCTCATAGCCAGCAGGTAACGCGAACCGGTCATGATGCCCGCGTTTGCCGTCGTGAGAAAAGCCAGAGCCGCAGCGATGCCTATGGCAATCTGCCCGCCGCCGCCCATGAAAGCCCTCGCCCCGTCAGTAATCGGCGTCAGGGATCCGTCGAGTTGTTCAGCCGGCAGCACGCCGACCGTTACCGTTATCATCAGGGCGTAGAAGACGCTCACCACCAGAAGCGACAGGATCATCCCGGCGGGGATCGTCCGCCCGGGGTTTCGTATCTCTCCTGCGACACTGGCGATCTTGAGCAGACCGCCGTAGGAGACGAACACGAACCCGGCAGTCGAGAAGACAGCCGCGGCACCTCGTGGGGCGAAGTCCGCGTAGCGCTCGACATTCACCGCAGGCAGACCGCGAATCACGTACAGCAGCATCAGAGCGAGCAGGCAGACGACAAGGGCCAACTGCACGCGAGCAGCCTCTTTGATCCCCACCAGGTTAAGGACCACGAAGGCCACCCCCAGTATCACGCCGGTGATGCGCATATCGATCGGCGCCAGCAACCGGACGATCGCCGCCATCCCTACCAGGGCGAACGCTGCCTTCAGTGAGAACGAGACCCAGTTGAACAGTCCGGCCACCATGCCTACCGCCGGCCCCAGGCCGCGGGTGATAAAGAAGTAATCGCTTCCCGCCTTCGGCATGGCTGTTGCGAGTTCGGCGGTGCTCAGCATCCCCGTTGCCGCAAGCACGCCGGCCAGAAGGTATGAAACAACGATGGCCGGTCCTGCTCTCCCGTAGGCCAGGCCGGGCAGGACGAACAGGCCCGAACTGATCATCGCCCCGGAAGCGATGCAGAATACACCGGCCAGTCCCAGTCCCTTCTTGAGTTTTGCCATGCAGGCCGCCAACGCCGCTCATCAAGCAAGCGGTCTCCGTTGCTCATTACGCACGCATATCATAAGTTAAGTATGGAGCAAACTACACTGGTATTGCATCCTGTCGCAACAATTAAGGGGATAGATACCGTAATGAATTCCTTGCCGGCGGCCGGTGGCGGTAATCGACTGTCGCGGGAGCAACAATTATTTAAATTTCTTTTCAACCCGCCTTATCCGGGGATGTTGGTTCTCATACCGTCGCGGAGTTTAGGCCCGCGCATCAGTTGCGCACGCTCGCTGATCATCCAGACCAAGGATGTTACCCACATCACCAGTGCAACGGCCAAGGCTACGCACAGCGAAGTCCACCCGGTGGTCGGGTACGGCGGCAGGCCTGGAACGTAAGAAATACCGAGATTGTAAGGTGCTTGCGCCGCCATTCCGGACCAGACGGCCAGGAGCGTAGCTGCCATCGTCTGGCAGATGGCGCAGACCCACGGGCAGGAGATGCTCCATCGCTGGCGGCCTGCTCCGACAATCAGGCCCAGGCTGAGCAGGAGCCACAGCACACCGGCAAGGTCAAACACCGGCGAGGCATGGATGAAAGCGCCTTGCAGCCACCGTGTGGCGACCGGAAGTTCCCCTCCGAGGAGTTTGCCGGCGTATTGGGCGTGAGACAGTTCGTTAACCAGGTGCCGCGTTACGCCGATCACCAGGACCCAGATCAGGTAGGCGATCCCCGCAAATGACATCGCCAGCCCAACGTCAATACGAGATGTGCGTCGAACACGCCCCAGCATGCCGATATTAGAACATGTCCGAACCGAATGGTCAAAGATTCTTCCCTGCAATACGCAGGTTATATATAGCAGGATTACAGGGATTACTGGATTACAGGGATTTATTTTTTTCTTTTTTTATCCCATAATCTTAAAATCCCTGTAATCCCGCTATCTTTCTTCGTCAACGGCTGGACCTTTATTAATTGAAGCACGTCGTTCCGACATTATTGCGGTTTGCTTATGGTGGAAAAATTACTTGCGGGTGTCAGGACGGTTATCTATAATCGCCGCGCTGGTCTATAATAATAGTTCAGTACACAGGAACAGTGGCAGTGCCTCATGGTTGAGCGAAAGACTATAAGCCTGAGCGGTTCAGCGGTTCGCCGGCTTGCGGTGATTCTGCTGGCGGTCATAGTTGTGATGCTGGGGCGCGAGTTGGTTTCCTCGTCACCGTCGGCTGACGCTCAGACCGGATGGTCCGGTCAGGATGGAAAAGTCTTTGCCATCGCAGGGCAGGTTACTAAGGATACCTACGGGCTGTACCTTGTTGATATGGGAAATGGTACAATATGCGTGTATCAGTTTCTCGACAGCGGGCGTTTGAGGTTGATGGCGGCCAGAACGTTTATTTACGACTGTCAGTTGGATTCGTATAATACCGAGCCGCTGCCGCAGGACGTTGCGAAACTGGTCGCAAAGGCCCGGCGGTTGAAAGATGTAAATACCACCACCAGGCCGTAGGCTTTGGCCTTGGTTGGCTGGTGGTTCGCTCCAAAATGGAGCGAACCGGGGAGTGTTGCGTTATGGCCGACAAAATCTACTACACCGAAAAAGAAACGCTTCAGAAGTTGGGCATTACCGGCGAGGACCTGGCGGGGCTGGTCAGCGAAGGTAAACTTCGCACCTATCCCGACGGGCAGAACAAGATGTTCAAGGCCGATGCGGTCAATGCCCTGGCGTCCGCCGGCGAAGGCGGAGAAGTTGAACTGACCCCGGCGGATGATTCCACCGAAGACGTAGTAACGCTTTCCGAGGCCGAGGAAATAACCTCTTCGCCCGGTAAGGCCGACACGGTCATTACCTCCGAAGGCATCAGCATCTTCGACGAAGAAGATCTTGAGGTTGGACATGCCGATCCTATGGCCAAGACCGCCATCGCCCCCAGCGTGGACGACCGGATTTCCCTTGAAGGCGTCGGCAGCGGTTCGGGGCTGCTGGACCTGACCCGCGAAAGCGACGACACCTCGCTTGGCGCCGAGGTGCTCGAACACATTGACGTGGAAAGTGCGGTCTCCAGCAGCGCCGCCATGGAAGGACTCGCATCCTCACAACAGATGCTTCCCGATACGGAACCGACTTTCGTGGAAATAGCGGACGTTTCGGAGATCGACGCCGGAAGCGGAGCGTTCTCCGGGCTGATAGTGGCTGGATGCCTGCTGATGATATTGATGGGCGCAGTAGTGCTAGCGGCAATGCTTGGCGCCGTTCCGCCTTACCTGGAGAGTCTCCAGAAAAACTGGGCGATTTTCATCGGTGTTTCGGTAGTGGTAACGGCGATCCTCGCGATTATCGGCTACGTCCTCGGAAAGTCCGTAGCCGACAGGACAGCCGCATTACAGCGGTCCAGGTAGAGTTGCTTTGATAATAAGGAATCTTTTTAGAACCCTTAACACCAAAGAGGCCGCAGAGATGAGAAAAATAAGGCAAGAATTTTTTGATTTTATTCGTCCTCTGTGCTCTCTGTGCCTCTGTGGCTTATTTTGTTAGGTGCTTTTACTCTTTCGCTGTTGGTGTTTCTCCTAAATCAAGGAAAGGACGGTTTGACATGAGCGGCAGATTGACAATGACGGCGGCGGTACTGTTTGGTTTTCTGGCGGCGGGGACTGTCGGGTGCGTCTCCCGGGACGAATATAACAAGGCGGTGGCGGCCTCGCAGCGCGCCAACGATGAGTTGCTGAAATCCCAATCCGCCCTGCAGACCGTCCGGGCCGATAACCAGAAACTTCGCGATGACCTGGATGCCCGCGATTTGGCGCTGGCCGACAAGGATAAGCTTGTCGCCAACCTCAAGCAGGCCCACGAAGACCTGCTCGCCGACTTCAAAAAACTGGAGGAACTCTACAAAAAGGCCGCTGGTCAGGACATAACCATCGTCGGTACTATCCTCCCTGCCGGGATGGACACCGCCCTGCGGGCGCTGGTCGAGGCAAATCCGGAACTGATGGAATATCTGCCTAAGTACGGCATGGTCAAACTCAAGGCCGACCTGACGTTTGATAAAGGTTCGGTCGAAGTCAGGGCCGGCGCGGTCGCTGCCCTCGGTAAACTGGCCGAGATAGTCAATACCGATGAAGCCAAAACCTTCCACGTGTACGTAGCAGGGCACACCGACGACATCCCGCTGGTCAAGCCCGAAACCGTCAGGGCGCACGGCTCAAACTGGGGCCTGTCGCTCCACCGCGCCGGCGCTGTCGTGAAGGTTCTTGCCGTTGCCGGCGTCGAACAGCAGAGGATGGGAGCGATGGGATTCAGCAAGTATCACCCCGTCGCGCCGAATGCAGCCGGAAACAAGGGCAACCCGCTGAACCGGCGAGTTGAAATCTGGATCGTCCCGCCGAACCGGTTCCTCACTGCCGACAGCCAGGCCGGGTCGGAAAAATAACTATTTCCGATTGTTTTTCTGTTGAAACACTGCCGAACGGCAAGCCAATGCCGAGAGTTGGCTTGCCGTTCGGCTCTCTTTTTTAAACCGCCCCCCTATCCAGTCCGCATATTCCATCCACCGCAGCCCAACGGACTCAGCGAGAGAACCTCTCTGCCGACAGGGATTATTCGAGTCGCAGGAAGGAAGTTTGTGGGTGCTCTGGCGACAATGTGAAAAACAGTATTTTGGGGGATATCCATCCGACATTGATGTATAATGCCGCCAACGGGCGGCGGGTAAAAGATGAAGGGGAAACAAAAAAATGTACCTGACCCCTTTAAATCCCAGAGCATACCTGACCCCTTTAAATCCCTTTAAATCCGGGGGGCAACCTTTCGGGCGCGGCGATGTTTTCTCAGCAACCCCAGCGCCGCCAGGGCAAACAAACTCCCGCCGGCTGGCTCAGGGACCGCGTTCAGGAACTTGTCAGGTGTCAGGACGCTGTCCGAGATGCGGACCTCGTCGAGATAGCCGGTGAAGTTCTCTCCGGGGCGTCCGGAGAGATACCAACCCGAAGCCGTCGGCAGATTCGGTGTGTCAATGATATCCGAATAGACCTGCACGCCATCCAGGTAGGAGCGGTAGGTATGCGTGCCATTCGTGTTGACCGTCCGTGTAAAGGCGATGTGCGCCCATGCGCCCAACGGATAGTCAAAGGCGGTCAGTACGTAGTGAGCAGCACCACCAGGTTCGCGGTAGTCCAGGTAAAGGTCTCCATTCCAGAATTCCATGTTAAAGCGATTGGTATCACTGCCATCGGACCGCGACCACAGAAGGGACTTGACATGCAGGTAGGGAGCGTTGAGATAGAACTCCATTGTGGCATCCTTGGTCACATCATGCAGTAGGAAGGTGGTATTGAAGAAGATGGACTGCCCGCCGGAGAACTGAAGGCAGAAGTTGTTTGCCTGGCCCGTCTGAGGAATGACGCCGGTCGCGACCGAGGTGCGGTAGACCGGGCTGCCGCCCGGCGTGCCGTGCACGCTGCCGGCCGTATCAAGAATACTGTTTGCGGCGGTAGCTGCCGTATCCGCGGGTCCTTCCTCGAAACGATAGTAGGCCACGGTTGCGGCTTGGGCGGAATCGTGCGCCATCCAAGCGAGGACGACTGACAGGGCCGCCACGGCCATCCATTTCATCTCCGTTACTCTCATTTGCTCTCTCCTAAAAAAAAAGGTTCACCCACTTTCCATCCAACGTAAAGTGTATCACTGAACCCGGTTTTTGTCAACCCCACTTTTACTCAAACTTGTATATTTTTTTTGTTGGGGTTCTGTGGGGGGGATTTAAAGGGGTCAGGTACATTTTTATTGTAAAAACCGGGACGGTTACCCGGTTTATTCCAAGTCAATCGTGAATTGCCCTACCAGGACAACGCGGGTTAGGCCACCGGAACTATCGGTAACATATTTTCGCAAAGGGCGTTACGCTAAATGCCCGGCCGTAACCGCCTGATCGGATGCCGAATCGCAGTGAACCGGCTTTGGCAGGCCTTTCGGACATCTTGGCGCACACGCGGATTCGCTAACCCGCGTTGTCCTGCTAAGTCCGGGCATTGCTTACCACGGTTGTGCCATCTGATCGACGATTCGCCGGGCCATTTCGTTGAAGGCGTCCTCGCTGCCGAGGAAGAAATCCTCCGAAAACGGCGCTTCGGGTATGTACTCCGCTACGACGCGAAAGTTCTTCCTCTCCACCAGCACCTTGCCTTCCCCCCGAAGGTCTTTCCATGTGAAATCGACAATGACTCGCAGCTGGATTTCCCTTGCCCGTCCGGTGTGTGGAACAAAACTCAACACCTGCGGGTCGATGGACTGTATCGTTCCTGTCAGCAGCGTGTCGGCCCGCGACTTATCGACCACCTTGTAGGGCGTCTGGGCCTCAATCTGTTTTACTACAGCCTCGGTCAGGCGGAACTCGATGTCGCGCCGATATTCGTAAGTCCCGCGCTGAAAAATCGGAACGGCGATGGTTTTTATGTCAGGGCGGTACTGGCTGATGGTCGTATAGCCCTTGGTCGGATCGGGATTGTCGCAGCCGGCGCAGACGGCGGCAGCCGCTACCGTAAGAACAATCCGAATAAACAATGTTCTACTCATGATTTATTTTCCTTTTTCCTTTTTCGCATCATCCGCATCATCCGGATCATCCGGCATGGTTTCGCCTTCCGGTTTTTTTCCTGTTTTACCGGACGATTTGGCGGGCTGGTGGAGTTTTGTCAGTTCCGCCTGCGCCTTCGGCGCCCACCTGGTATCCGAATAGTTTTCGATAACAAGACGGAAATGATATGCCGCCGCTTCGCCCTTGTGCGTGCGGATGTAGTATCGTCCGGTTTCGTATTGTTTTTCAGCCCGGGCCGAGTGTATCTCTTTGAGGATCTGCTCGACCTGCGCCTTCTTCGCCTCGGCGGGGTATTTTTCGGCGAATGCCTTGTATCGCTGCTGGGCCTCGATTAGCGGTGTTTCGTCCCATGACGGTCCCCGATACGACCGCAGAAGCGCATCGGCCAGTGCCAACTCCGCCTGCGGCGCTCGCGGCGATTTGGGCATCAGCGTCAGGAACTGCTCGTAGGCATCGGCTGCCATGCGCCACTTGCGCTTGTTGAAATAGTATTCGCCTATCGTCAGCAAGGCCGATTCCGCCTGAGGCGATGACGGGGCGTGGCCGGCGATTCCCTGGAGGATGTCGATTCCTTCCTGTTTCGCCGAAAGGCGGAGAATGCCGAGCGCGATCCGCTTCCTTCCGGCAAGGAACGCCTCGGCGATCTGAATCTCCTTTTCCAGCGCCTGCTCGAAGTATTCGCCGCCGGGGAATTCCGCCAGCTGCTTTGGCCGACTGAAGGTGAGGGCAATGATTTTGGCTGGGTTGCAGCCGAGCCTGTCGGCCGGGTTTTAATGGTCAACGCCGCCGTGAACGGGCAATCTCCCGTGCGGATGATCCTTGATACCGGCGCAACGGAGACAATCCTCACTTGGGGGGCGGCGGTGCGGCTCGGCCTCGTGCACATCAATGCCGGTGGCGTGTCCGCTCCGACAATGCTCCGCACGATCGGCGTGGGTTCGGCTATGCTGACCAACTTTTCCGTGATTTTCATGGATCCGCTGCAAGCGTTGACGCTGCGACTGGACAAGGGCGTGGATTACCAGGGTTTGATCGGCTACACGTTTCTGAGAAATTTTATCACAACCATTAATTACCGGCGCAACCGCATTCGCATCGAATCATATCCCGTATCCATGGATATGCGCTTGCCGGCCAGGCAGTCTGCTGCCTTGCCCGGCTTCAATATCCCGCTTCAGTTATGTGACCGGTTATTATATGCCCAGGGAACGGTCAATGGCCAGGGACCGATCACGTTCCTGATCGATACCGGGTCGGCCGAGGTACTGCTGTTGCCGCGTGTAGCCGAGAAACTGCGGCTGAGCAATATCCAATCGGGCAATGAACCGAACGTGCGCTGGACGCGACTGAACTCGGTGGCTCTAGGCAATGCGGTTCTCTCCAATGTGACGACGGTTATATACGAATTAAACCGCGATAATTCTCAAAGCCCTCCATATGATGGTATTCTTGGCCAGCCTTTTCTCTCAAGATTTCTCGTAACCATTGACTACCGCGGGAAAAGGCTGGGTTTGAAACCGTTCGATTATTCGGTTTTCCAGGAGAATATGGCTGAGTAGGGATTGGATCCATCAATGATGTGGGTGAGCAAGAGTCCGAGAATATTGGTCTGATCGTTTTGTTGGATGTTGAAGGTTTCCTTGTTTTTCTCCGATAACCTCTGGCATCCGGCCGCGGATTCCACTATCGTTCCGGCATGACCGATGTTCCACCATCAGCAAACCAGAACCCGGACCGCGCGCCGGACTTCAGCGCCCTGACCCCGGACACGGTGATCAACGCCGTTGAAGAAGCTTTGGGCGCACGGTGCACCAACTTCTGCCGATCTCTGAACAGCTACATCAACCGTGTATATGAAGTCGGCCTTGCCGACGGCGGCTATGTCATTGCCAAGTTCTACCGGCCGGGCCGCTGGAGCCGCGATGCATTGCAGGACGAACTTGACTTCCTGCAGGAGCTCCACGCGGCGGAAGTTGCTGTCGTGCCTCCGCTGGCCGGGTGCGCCGGCGTACTCCTGCATGATCTTGCGGGCACATGGTTTGCCGTCTTCCCGAAAAAGGGCGGGCGGCCGCTGGATGAACCCGCGGCCAACCAGTGGCCCCAGCTTGGCCGGCTCATCGCCCGCATGCATGCCGTCGGCGCTCGCCATCCGCCGCGTGACCGGATTCAGCTCCACCCGCGGCAGTCAACGCTCGGGCATCTGCATTACATCCTGGACTCCGGCACGGTAGCCTCGCAGTTCCGGGACGAGTATGAAAAGGCTGTCACCGACATGGTCGCGATGATCGCGCCGCTGTTTGACGGTGGAGAAACCCTGCGCCTGCACGCCGACTGTCACCGCGGCAATATTCTCTACCGGCCGGGCGAGGGGTATCACCTTCTGGACTTCGATGATATGGCGGTCGGACCCGCCGTGCAGGATCTGTGGCTGATCCTGCCGGACCGTCTCCCCCGCGTCCGCGTCGAGACGGAACTTCTGCTTGAGGGTTACGAAACGTTCCTGCCCTTTCCGCAGGAAACCCTGCGCCTGGTTGAGCCCCTGCGCGCGATGCGCTTCATCCATTTCACTGCCTGGTGTGCGCGGCAGAAGGCGGATGGCGGTTTTGCCCGGCTCGCGCCGGACTGGGGCACCCCGCAATTCTGGCGCCAGGAAATCGCCGACCTGGAAACCCAGCGCCAGGAAATTCTCGACGCCCTGGGTGAACCATAAGAAAGATATTTGCCCGCGAAACACGCTAAATATCGAAAAAAGAACGTTCTTCTTTAATAATGTGGCGTTTTTTCGCGTACTTAGCGGGCAATACCCATGCCTCTCCTTTTGAAAAACCTCACCGCCGATCAGATACAGGCCGGCCTGGCGCACGCGGGGGTGACCCCCCGCCTGGCGCGGCAGATTCAAACGGCGGTTGTCCGGCACGGCGCCCTGCCGGCCGGGCCCGGCATCTCCATCAGGATGATGAAGGAAGTTCGGAAGTTGACGGTTATTCCGCGGCTGGCGTTGATCGAAAAAGTCGTCTCGCCGCGGGATGGATTTGTGAAATATCTGTTTCGCGGCGACGGACCGGATCCGTTCGAGGCGGTGCTCATTCCGCTCCTGCACCGGCCGGATGATAAAAAATGCGTGGTGTGCGTCAGTTGCCAGGTCGGCTGTGCCCTGGATTGCGCGTTCTGCGCCACCGGTCGGATGGGGTTCCGGCGCGACTTGGTGGCCTGGGAAATCGTGAATCAGGTGGCTGCGATCCAGGCCGATTCGCCGCTTCCAGTCCGCGGCGTGGTGTTCATGGGCATGGGTGAGCCGATGCTTAACTACGAAGCCGTCATTCAGGCCGCCCGCATCCTGTCGGAGCCGTGCGGCATGGCCATCGCCGGCAAAGCCATAACGATTTCCACCGTCGGCATCGTACCCGGCATCCGCCGGTTTACGGCAGAAGGGTATCCCTATCGGCTGGTTGTTTCCCTGACCAGCGCCGACCCGGTTCAGCGGCGGAAGCTGATGCCGGTCGAGCAGGCGCATCCCACGGCGGAACTCATGGCGGCGCTCCGCGACTATCACCAGGCCACGG